>JAIVHD010000055.1 GCA_020201235.1 Lysobacteraceae bacterium | reverse complement strand
CGTGCGTTTTTTTGTGTCTGCTTGCACCATTGCGTCACTTGATCAGAAGGTTTCGAGCCGCTTTCTTCCGACCGCGACGGTTGGGTGATGGATAACCCGGGTTAAAGATGGCCTTCCAGGCGCATGGTTCTCAATCGATTCTCCGCCAACCGTGAATAGTTCGTACCGGGATAGTCGGCAATCACTTGTTCAAGCGCGCCGCGGGCGCGTTCCCAGCGGCCCTGTTCGTAGTGGCTGAAGCCGATTTTCAACAGCGCATCGGGCTGTTTGCTGCTGTCCGGATAGGTCGTCAGCAGGCGCTCGAACTGCGCCAGCGCGGTTTCGAAATCGCGCGTAACGTAATAGACTTCGCCCAGCCAGTACAGCGCGTTTGGAGCATAGCTCGATTGCGCATAATCACCGAGAAAACGATCGAACCCTTCGGCGGCATCGGCGTAGCGCGTCTCGCGTAGCGCCAGGAAAGCCTGGTCATAGGCCTGCTGCTCGGCTTCGCTCGGAGCTTGTAGTTCGCGGCTACCGCCCGGCCCTGGTTGTGCCAGGGTCAGGATTTCGGCCTCCGGATCAGGCTCCTCGCGAACCTCGGGTAATGACATCGACGGTGCCGGAGGGCTTTCCGGCAAGGATTCGGAGCGAGCGCTAGCCGCCCGGCCCTGTTCGAACCCATTCTCGTTGCCGGCGCGATCTATCGAAGGGTCGGCGCTTGCCGCGCTGGCTCCAGGCCGGCCGGAAGATCCCGACTGTCCGGAGCCGATGCTGCCAAGACGCTGGTCGAGATCGATGTATTGATCGCGCTGGCGACGCCGCAGATTTTCGATTTCCTGCGACTGAGCCTCGACCATGCCACGCAGTTCACGCACTTCCTCGCGCATCTGCTGGAGTTCGAGAATCATTCGGGAAACCATCGGATCGGCCTGCTGGGCCGAGACGTTACCGCCCGCGACCGCCAACAGTACTGAAAGCGCCAGCATGCTTCGGGCGACGCGGCCTGGATCTTGAATGATCGACATCATCGGTTTCATCGGGCGGTGTAGACGATCTCCACGCGCCGGTTGCGTTCCCAGCAGGTTTCGCTGGACTGACGACAAACCGGGCGCTCCTCACCGTAGCTGACAACTTCGACCTGTCTCGACGACACGCCCTCGGCGGCCAGCAGGTCACTCACCGAGTTACCGCGTCGCTCACCCAGCCCCAGGTTGTATTCGCGCGAGCCACGCTCGTCGGCATGGCCTTCCAGCTCCATGCGCGCCGTCGAATTGGCCTTCAGGTAGGTTGCGTGTGCGCGAACCAGCGGCAGGTATTCCGGTCGCACGTCGGCGCGGTCGAATTCGAAATAGATTTCGCGCTGACTCAGGATGCTATCGGGATTCGGCAGGTTGCGCGAATCGGTGTAATTGGTTGGATCGAGGCGGTCGACCTCGACCGGATCGGAGGGCTGTTGCGGCGGCTGCGCTTCGGGCTGCGGCTCCGGTGGCAGGTCGCGGGTCTGGCTTGCACAAGCACTGAGCAGACCGGCCAGTACCAAAATGTAAAAAATTCTTAAAACGGGTTTCATGCTTCCTCCAATACGCCCCAATCGGGATGTTTGCATTATTGATAATTTGTGCTTCAACGTAGGTTCATTATTATCGCATCAGCGGCGACCAGGCCGGCTCGCGTACATCGCCATCGCTCAGGACCAGCCGTTGGCGGAACCGGCCATCGATCGACACCGCCGCCAGCACGCCCCGCTCGCCTTCACGCGTGGCATAAAGCACCATGCGCCCGTTTGGCGAGAAGCTCGGCGACTCATCCATTCGACCTGGGGATAATACACGCATTCGGCCCGATTCTCTATCCAGGATGGCAATGCGGTAGTTGGCATCGCCGCCGTGGACCATAGCCAGCAGCCCCTGGTATGGATCGACCGACACCCTCGAGTTGTACTGGCCCTCGTAGGTGACCCGCTCGATGCCCCGACCGTCGCGCCCAACCCGATAGAGTTGCGGCCGTCCGGCACGATCCGACGTAAAATACACAAACCGGCCATCCCGAGACCAGGCCGGCTCGGTGTTGATCGACCAGTGATTGGTCAACTGCTCCATTCGCCCGTTATCGAGATTGCGCACCCAGATTTCCGGGCTCCCGCTGCGCGAAAGACTCATCGCCAACAGCCTGCCGTCGGGCGAAAAAGCCGGCGCACCGTTAATCCCCCGCTCGGCTGAAACCGTCTCGCGCTGGCCTGTGAAGATGTCCTGAATCACGACATTGGAGCGACCGGTAGCGAACGATACATAGGCCAGCTTGCGGCCGTCCGGTGCCCAGGACGGCGACAGGATCGGCTGTGAATGACGCACAATGGTCTGCGGGTTAAAACCGTCAGAATCGGCAACAACCAGCTCGAACTGTTCTTGCTCGGTGCCAATATTGGCGACCTTGACGTAGGCAATCCGGCTGGCGAACGCCCCGGGGGTACCGGTCAGTTCCTCGTAGATCGCATCGGCGATCTGGTGCGCGCGCAGCCGAATCTCACCCGGCGCAGCCGAGATTGCACGCGACCACAAGGTTCGGCCCGAATGCACCGCGACCAAATGGTACTGGATCTCACCCGAAAGCCGATCGTCGCCTGGCACCCAGCGGCCTATGGCTACGTAGTCCACCTTCAACAACCGCCAGGTGCCGAACCGGACCTCGGCTGGGCTCGAAGGTCGATCGATCATGTCCTCGACCGCGATCGGCGCAAACAGGCCGCTACGCTGGAGGTCGGCAGCAATGACTTCGTGCATAGGCGTCTCGGGCTGCACCGGAGCATCTTCGAACGCGAACGGCACGATCGCGACCGGCAACGCACCTTCAACGCCGTCGACGATTTCGATCTGGAGCTGCGGCCAGGCCGGCGATGCCAGCAGCAGGCTAGCCGTCGTAGCGAAAATTAAAAACAATTTCTCTTTCAAAAACATCTTCGTAACCTCGATAAGGGAGTACACCGGCGCGCTCGACCGCAGAAAGAATCGAACGCTTCGTGATTTCGTCGGCATTGCAGGGACTTGCGATGGCCTGGTCAATGATTTCGCCGCCCGGGATCTGCACCACGCGCACCGCGCAACGCACCCCTGAATGGGTGGTCGGCGGCCGAATCCAGTTGCGCGCCACAAGCTCGGCGATGGTTGAGACATATTCATCGCGCAAGCCCGCCTCGCGCTGCTCGGCCTCGGCCTGCTCGCGCGCCAGACGCAGCCGCTCGGCCTGCTGTTCGGCCTGGTGCTGCTGTTGCTGGCGTTGGCGCTGTTCGGCCAGCTCGGCCAGGCGGCGCTCCTGCTCCTCGCGCTCACGACTGGCCTGTTCGCGCTGCTGGCGCAACTGTTCGAGCTCGCGCAGACGCTGCTGCTCCGCCGTGCGCCGCTGCTGGTCCAGCTCGCGCTGCACTTGCCGCTGCTGTTGCGCCTCGAGCGCCTGCTGTTGCTCGCGCTCGCGCACGAGTTGCTGCTGGCGTTGCTGCTCCAGCACGTTCTGGCGCTCGCGCTCGGCCTGCTGTTGCTGCTGCTCGTCCTGGTGCTGCAGCTCCAGCTCGCGTTGACGCCTGGCCTCTTCGCGCCTTACCTGCTCTAGGCGCTGGTCGGCCTCGCGTTGCTGCTCAACGGCCAACTGTTCGCGCCGACGCGCCTCGATAAACGGTGCGGCGTCAACCAGCGTAAAAGCGGGTGGTGCAATTTCGCGCCGCGGCTCCCAATTCAGGCTGCCCAACCACAGCAACCCCACGCCTAGCGCGTGAACCAGCAGCGCGAAGCTGACACCAAAGGCGGTGTCGCGCGCGGTCTGGCGCCAATTGGCGCGGTGCCGGCCGGGCCGGTTCTTGGCGGAGACCTTCACTGCTCCGGAGGATCGCCCATGAAACCGATCGAGGCGACCCCGGCCTGTTGCAACAAGACCATGGTTTCATAGATATGTTGATAGGCAACCTGACGATCCCCTCCGACCAGTACCTGGAGCTCCGGGTTGCGCCCGACGATGATGCCGACACGCTCGGTCAGGGTCTGGCCATCGACCCGCTCCGGCGCATCGCCAGTATTTAGATACACGTCGCCGTTGGCATCGACCGTGACCATCAGCGGATCGCCTTTATCGGCCAGTGTTTCGGCGCTCGCCTGCGGCAGCTCAACCTCGACGCCCAGGTTCAGTAGCGGCGCGGTAATCATGAAAATGATCAGCAGAACGAGCATGACATCGATGTACGGCACAACGTTGATTTCGGCAATTGCCCGTCGGCGGCGCCGGATGGGTGCGTCGGTCTGCATGCTCAGCCTTCCTGCAGTCGCCGGGCCTGACGGTACAGGATGCCGGCGAACTCTTCCTTGAAATTATCCATCCGCACTTCCTGGCGATAGACCTGGTTGGAGAAGCGGTTGTAGGCGATCACGGCAGGAATGGCCGCGACCAGGCCCATGGCAGTTGCAATCAGGGCCTCCGCGATGCCGGGCGCAACCATCGCGATGGTCGCCTGCTGCACGCCGGCAAGTGCGAAAAACGCGTGCATGATCCCCCAGACAGTACCGAACAGGCCGACGTAGGGGCTGGTCGAGCCGACCGTGGCCAGAAAATTCAGGCCCTGCTCAAGCCGGTCGACCTCGCGCGTCAAGGGGACGCGCATGGCTCGTTGTGCGCCGCCGGCCAGCGTATCGGCGTTGATACGCTGCTCTTCGCGAAGCCGTTCAAATTCGCGAAAACCGGCCTCAAAAATCACCTCGTGACCTTCGCGCACGCCGTGCTCGCCGGTAATGTGCTCGTAGAGCTGGCCGAGATCGGCACCGGACCAGAAGCGCTCGTCGAACTGCCGCGAGCGCGACTCGAGGCGCCGCAGCGTCATCCACTTGGCACCGATGATGACCCACGATACGATCGAGGCCAGCGCCAGCAGAGCCATGACGATTTGCACGACCAACGTGGCCTCGGCAATCAGGCCCCAGACATTCATATCAGCATTCATGGTAGTTCCTAAAACGAAAGTCGAGTAACGGGTGCACCTTTACGAACGCAATCATACGTATTGGATTCGTAACCGCGATCATTGATTGTCTACCGCATCTCGCAGCGTATCGAGCAGCGCGACCGGCACCCGGGCCGGGGAAAATCGACCGGCGTCCAGGCAGGCCGCACGAACCGAGGCCTCGAGCAGCAGCCGCGAACCGCAGCGAATCTGCTGGTCAAAATCGATTCGTGCCCGACCGAGTGCTTGGACGTGAACCGAGACATCGAGTTCATCTTCGAGGCGTGCGGGTTTG
>JAIVHD010000054.1:1193-19298 GCA_020201235.1 Lysobacteraceae bacterium | reverse complement strand
ATTCGAACCGCCAGCACGCGTTCCATCGGAGGAAGACGCGGGTCCACCGGATCGTCAAACAGAAACGGACTCTGGTCAATCCGATCATAGCCCCGGTACGGGTTTTCGCCGTAGCGACGATTGAAGCCGGTACGCCGTGAAAGCACCCGCCCGTCAGGCGAATCCTCGGCAAAATCACCAAAGCGTACAATCGAAGAAGGGTACTCGACCAGCGACTTGCCAGCGTACTTGCCGATCAGACCTTCACCGGTAAACTGCTGCCACCAGGTTTCGGTCTGGCGGTCGTACATGACCATGTCACTTTTCCGCAATCGACCGGTGGTTCCGAAATCGAGGACTTCGCCTTCGAATTCGCGTTCAAAAACGAGTGAGGCGTTGCAGAGAGGGCAGAACGTGATAGATAAAGGTTTGCCGTCGATGACGTCATTGACGATTTCATGCCAGATCAGGATTTGTATTGGATAAGCCCTTGCGTGGTCTTTGACACGGACCACAATTACGGGCTCATCCGGATGCAGCCAGTCGGCCTGGCGCGCAGCGATAAACCGTGGTGAATCCAGCGACGGAATCCCGTCGCGCGGCGGACCGCCGGATCGGATCTCGTCGAACGCCACCACCGATTTCGAGAAATCGGTTTTGGGAAACTCGGCTTCAAGTGACCGCTCGCGTCCCGAAACTTGTCCGAGCAACAGCCAGCCCAACAGCGATAGCACCACGATTCGCACTGCGACCGCCGAGATCCTGGTTGATATCATCCAATCAAGCATACTGAATCCACATCAATTTGGCCTTAAATGGGTGTTTCAAATGCGGAGCTGGCCGCGGGCGGGCACCCGCAGCCAGCTCCTGACGAGTTCCATTGGGGAGCGATCAATGGACTCGATGTACCTGACCGTCAGTTCTGCCAGTTGCTTTCACGATACCGGCTTTTTTTCGGAATACCGCCTAACGGCCTGGACGCGGGGGCGGCGGCTTCGCAAAAAGACGCGTCGATCACAAACCCTTTCAACAGGACCAGAACCCGGGTATTCTCTTGGTTGAGGATGCACGACCGAGCGTTAGCCCCGGATGCGGGGGCTGACGGAGGCGCCGCTGGAGGGATGGTGAACAAGCCGGGTTTAGCGCGGATCAGATGCGGCGGAGTCACAGCCGGGATGATGACTGAGTCGGTGCTGCGTTTCGCGCGCTGTTCACTGTCAATGGTCCTGCTCCTGTGTCTTGTCGCGCCAGCGTTTGCCAACCCGGCTCGGGAATGGGTCGATCAGCTGGAACTGCTTAGTTTTTCCGAGTCCTGGCGCGATGTGCGTCGGCGTATTGTCGATGTCGAGGCCCGGATGGAGTATGCGGATGCTCGACTGAAGGCCCGTTTCGAACTGATCCGGATTCGCAACAAGGCTTTGGCAAAGGAAATCGAACCCGCGATCGTCGAAGTTCAGGCCCTGCTCCAACGCAGCCCGCCGCTGGATCCCGACCTTGAGCTGCGTGCGTTGAACCTGGCAACCAATCTTTTGGTTGTCAATGATCAGTTTGAGTCGGGTTTTAACTATTTTCGCCAAGCCCTGCAGCGCGCACAGCACGTAGAAGACCCTGCAATGTGCGCCGACACCTATAGCGTCGCGGCTGAATTCCACTACCGAATCGGAGAGTTTTCGACCGCACTTGAGTACGCCAACCTGGCGCTGGAGCTAACCGGCGATTCAAATGCGGACCGACAGAAATGCGTGGCCCTGGAGCGACGGGCAAGAACCCGACTGGCGCAGGGAGACCTGGAGCCGGCAAAGCGGGATTTCGAAACCGCGCTCGATTATTGTCAAAGCATTCCCGACCTGATCTTTTCGGGCCTGGCCAAGCTCGGCATGGGTCGAGTCCTGCGCCAGCGGGGCGATCACGCGGCAGCCGAGAGCCATTTCGTCAATGCGCTGGCGCTGCTCGACCAGGCAGAATTTCCGGATGGCCGACTGGAAGCCGCGATCGAACTGGCAATGCTTCAGTTGGAGAGAGGCCGCCTTGCCGAAGCGTCCCAGACGCTCGACTCGGTCGCTGAAGTCCTGAATTTAGCGGGCGGTTTATCGTCGCGGGCGGATGCCTATCAGGTCATGGGGCGGTTGGCGGAACAGGAAAACAATCTCGCCAAGGCGGTGGAGTACGAGCGACTCGCGATTCAATATGGTCGCGAAAGAGCTGAGGGTACACGCGCGATGCGGCTTCAGTTGTCGATGAGCGACCAGGATGATCAGGCCCGCCACAAACAGCTGGAATTGCTCAGAAGCCAAAACCAGGCCATCGAGCTCAGTCAGGAGAACAAGCGTCAGGGAGCAAGAGCCACCCTGTATGCGGGATCGAGCGCGGTGATCGCCGGCGTTTTACTGTTTACACTGCTTTTTCAGACGGCGCGCGATCGGCGCCGCCTGCGCCGAATGTCGCGCCGTGACGGTTTGACGGGCTTGCTCAATCACACCCGTTTCTTCGAGTTGGCACTGCAAAACTTCCAACGAGCCCAACAGACCGGAACGTCTTTTACGCTCATCGTCGCCGACGTCGATCTGTTCAAGCAGGTCAACGACAGCCATGGCCACCTGATACGCCATCCTGGGTCGCTTGGGAGGAGAAGAATTCGGCGTCGCGCTCATCGACTGCGATGTGGATCAGGCGGTCGCCCGAATTGAACACCTGCGCGCAATTCTGAACACCCAGCGCGATCGCGACATACAACCTTGGGTCACCTTAAGTTTCGGGGTTGCCGAACGCTCGATTGAGCGCAGCCTCGACGCCTTGTACGCGCGCGCCGATCAGGCCCTGTTCGATGCCAAGGACGCCGGACGCAACCGGGTTGTTACCCTCAGCAGTTGAAGCCGTGCGGCCCACTAGCAGCCTGGCGGGCCAATCGTTTCAAGCCCACCCATCCAGGGCCGCAGCACCTCGGGTATCCTGATCGAGCCGTCACGCTGCTGATAATTTTCGATCACGGCGATCAGCGTTCGGCCGACCGCCAGGCCAGACCCATTGACCGTGTGCACCAACTCGGGCTTGCCGCTGTCGGGATTGCGCCAGCGAGCCTTCATGCGACGCGCCTGGAAATCCCCGAAGTGGCTGCACGACGAAATTTCACGCCATGCCTGTTGTCCCGGCAACCAGACTTCCAGATCAAAGGTCTTGCGTGCCGAAAAGCCCATGTCGCCAGCGCACAACAGCATTCTCCGATAGACCAGTCCCAGTTTGTCGAGAACCGTTTCGGCAGCACCGGTCAACTGTTCCAGCGCGAGCTCGGCTTCTTCGGGAGTGCAGACCTGAACCAGCTCGACCTTGTCGAACTGGTGCTGGCGAATCATGCCGCGGGTGTCCTTTCCATACGAGCCGGCTTCACGACGAAAACACGGCGTGTGGGCGACAAACTTTAACGGCAACTCGCCAGCTGGCACAATCTCGCCCGACACCAGGTTGGTCAGCGGCACCTCGGCGGTAGGGATCAGGTAGCGCGGCGGATCTTCATCGATTCGAAAGGCGTCGGCCTCAAATTTCGGCAGCTGGCCGGTGCCCTGCATGCTCGCGGCATTGACAAGATACGGTACGTAAATCTCCCGATAGCCGTGCTCGCTCGTGTGCAGATCGAGCATGAACTGGGCCAACGCCCGATGCAGACGCGCCAGCGGCCCCTGCAGCACCGCGAAGCGGCTCCCCGAAAGGCGCGCTGCGCGTTCGAAGTCGATCCCGTCCAGCATCTCGCCCAGTTCGATATGATCGCGCGCCTCGAAGTCCAGTTCGACCGGATCGCGATTACGGCGAATTTCAACGTTGGCCGATTCGTCTGTGCCGTCCGGGACATCATCGGCCGGCAGATTTGGAAGATCAAGCAACAGATGATCCAGCGCCATCTGAACCTGATCAAGCGCTTCCTGCTGGCCACTGAGCCGCTCGGCGATGACCGAAACGTCACGCATCAGTGGCTCAATGTCCTCACCACGGGCCTTGGCCTGCCCGATCGCCTTGGAGCGCGAGTTCCGTTCTCTCTGCAGCTCCTGATGATCGGTCTGCAGCTGCTTGCGCCGGGTTTCAAGAGCCGCAAACTGCTCCATATCGAGATGGTAGCCGCGCCGGGCGAGTTGGCTCGCAACCTTTTCAAGGTCATTGCGAAGCAATTGCGGATCAAGCATGAAAATGTCCTTGCGTGGGGTTTGCCTTCATTGTAAGCCAACGCCGTTTTCGATCCGAATGCGAGATCAGACAATCCGGCACCGGACCGTGACGGCGGACGACTTCCGCGTCAGGAATACGGATGCTTGAAAATCACGTTGGCTTCGCGCTCCGGTCCGGTCGACAACATGTGAACCGGCGCTTCGATCAAGGCCTCGATTCGTTCCAGGTATGCCCTGGCACCGGTCGGCAAGCGGCGCTCCTCAGTCATGCCGCGCGTATCTCCGACCCAGCCAGGCACGCTTTCGTAGACCGGGCGCGCGCGCGCCCATTCTTCGGCACCCTGTGGAAAGGCCTCCACGCCCTCGTAACCGACACAGATTTTGACTTCGTCAAGGCCATCCAGGACATCCAGCTTGGTCATGCACAAACCGGTAATGCCATTGATCCGGACCATGCGTCTGAGCGCGACGGCATCGAGCCATCCGCAACGTCGCTGGTGATGCCGAGTACGTAGTCGATTTCCGACGGACTGACACCGGCACCGGTCATCACGCCGCCGATGGTCGTGTTGGATGAAGTCACAAACGGATAGGTGCCATGATCGATATCCAGCAGGCTGCCTTGCGCGCCCTCGAACAAAAGACGCAGATTTTCCCGGCGCATCCGATGAAGCTCTTCGGTGACGTCGCATAGCATCGGCTTAAGCGCCGCACCGAGCTCGGTGGCCTGTTCAGCGACTTCCACGACATCGACTGGATCGGTTTTGTAATAGTGGGTAAGCATGAAATTGTGATACTCGAGAACACCGCCCAGCTTGTCCGACATGCGCGCCGGATCGGCCAGGTCGGCCAGCCGGATTCCAAGGCGTGAAGCCTTGTCCTCGTAGACCGGCCCAATACCTCGGCCAGTGGTGCCGATGGCCTTGTTGCCGCGAGCGCGCTCGCGCGCCTGATCGAGCGCGATGTGCGATCCAAGAATAACCGGGCAGGCGCCGGAAAGGCCAAGCCTCGGTCGCACGTCCACGCCGGCCTTCTCAAGACCCTCGATTTCGCTGAGCAGGGCTTCCGGAGAGACCACCACTCCATTGCCAATCAGGCAGCGTGCGCGTTCGGTCAGGATGCCGGACGGAACCAGATGCAGGACGGTCTTTTTACCGTCCACCCACAGGGTATGGCCGGCGTTGTGTCCACCCTGGAAGCGGACAACGGCGTCGGCCTGGTGAGCAAGAAGATCGACGATCTTACCCTTGCCTTCATCTCCCCACTGCGTGCCGAGGATAACTACGGATCGCGCCATATCGCGGCTCCCTTACAAATACAAAATCGGATGGAACAAGCCGAATCAGCTTGCGAGATGAAAAACGGCGGCACCAATAATAATCATCGCGATCCCAAAACGCCGGATAGATGGATCGGACAACTCACCGAGCCGTTCGACCGCCTGACGCCAGCCACGCGGGCTAAGCGCAGGCAGCAGGCCCTCGAGGATCAGCACCAGCGAGAACGCGAGCAGCAAGTCGTCGAACATGTCGTTGTCTGCTGCCTATTGCTGTTGCTGAAAATAGCGGAAGAAGTCAGAACCGGTATCGAGTAGCATGAAGTCGCGTTCGCTGTCAAAGCTTGCGCGGTAGGCCTCGAGACTGCGGAGAAACGCATAGAATTCAGGATCCCGTTGATAGGCCGATGCGTAAATCTCGGTCGAGCGCGCATCGCCTTCACCGCGAATACGGGCCGCGTCACGCTCGGCCTCGGCCAGCAGAATCCGAACTTCGCGGTCCGCTTCAGCCTCGATTTCCTCGGCCCGCTCTCGACCCAACGAGCGAAGCTCGTTGGCAAATTCGGTTCGTTGGGTTTCCATCCGCTCAAATACCGATCCGAGAACTTCCTCGGTCAGCTCGATCTTTTTGATTCGAACATCCGCCACATCGATCCCAAACGTCTGCATACGCTCGTTTGCGCTGGTTTGAAGCTGCTCCATCATGTCGCGCCGCTGCTCCGACACCACTTCACTGAGCGTGCGTTGGGCAAAAGCCTCACGCAGGTCGTTACGAATGAGCTGAGCCAATCGGGCCCGCGCAACCTGGAAGTCACCGCTGGTGGTGGCCGTGTAGAACGCTTTCGGATCAATGATCTTCCACTTGACGAAGTAATCGACCTCGACAAATTTCTGCTCGGCTGTATTCATCTGTTCGGGTGGCATGTCCAACGTGATCAGCCGGTTATCAAATTTGCGAATATTGTTGATAAACGGTGCTTTGATGTGCAGGCCCGGCTCATAATCGTCGCGGACGACCTCGCCAAGCCGAAACTTCAGTGCGTGATCGGTTTCCTTGACGATAAAAATGCTTTGCAGCCCGACAAAGATGACCAGGATGATGATGATCGGCAGTAACAATCGCATGATTAACGTCCTTCCCGGCCGGTTCGGCCTGGTCGATTAGCCGCACTGTTCTGCGAGCGTTCGCGCGCATCCATCAACGGCGGTGGCGGTAACCGGTTTGCCGATGCCGCGCCATTTGCCAGGCGATCGAGCGGCAGATACAGGATATTGTCGCTGCTCCCGGTATCCAGCAAAACCTTCGGCACCGACTGATAGAGCTCCTGAAAACTTTCCAGGTACAACCGCTGGCGTGTCACTTCAGGTGCCCTTGCATACTCAGTGTACAAGGAGACGAATCGATCTGACTCACCGTCGGCTTTGGCGATCAGCGAGGCTCGATAGCCCTCGGCCTCCTCAAAAATGCGCGCCGCCCGGCCACGCGCCTCCGGCACCACCTGATTGGCGTATGCCTGAGCTTCGTTGGCAAACCGGATTTGATCCTCGCGGGCGCGAACTACGTCATCGAAGGCGCTTTGCACTTGGCCGGGCGGCCGAACTTCCTGCAGATTGAAGGATTCGACCTGGATACCCGAATCGTACCGGTCGATGATTTCCTGCAGCAATTCGCCGGCTGAAGTCGCGATCAGCCCACGCCCGATTTCGAGAATGAAATCCATGTTGTTGGTGCCAACCGTTTCACGAATGGCGCTGTCGGTCGCCTCAGCCAGCGAGCGTTCCGGTTCCTGCACGTTGAACAGGAACTTTTCCGGATCGACGACCCGGTATTGAACGGCGTAGCCGAGATCGATCAGATTTTCGTCGCCGGTCAGCATGCGTGAGCGGTTTTCGATCGATCGAACCTGCGTGACGTTCACTTTTTGAACGGTTTCAATCGGTGCCGGAAACGTCAGGTTAAGGCCCGGCATTAGCGTACGCGAATATTCGCCAAGCCGTAAAACGACCCCGCGTTCTGATTCATCGATCACGTGAATGGCATTCCAGACGCCCCATATGGCGGCCAGAACCACCACCAGAACCGCAATACCGCCGAATCCGGGACCACCCGAGTTCGAAGGCCCGGACGGATCCCCGCCGTCATTTCCGCCACCGATCATCTTTTTGAGGCGCTTCTGAACGTTAGCAAAAACTTCATCCAGATCCGGCGGTTGTTGCCCACCACCTTTCCAGGGATCTTGATCATTTCCACCGCCGCTGCCGCGTCCGGGTTCATTCCAGGGCATTCAAATCTCCAGAGTGTGCGGGTCCGGATCGAGGCACCGGTGAGTGGCGGCCTCGATCGTCAAGCATTCTATTTTAACAGGTGTTGATGTATCCACGTGCCGTCCTCGCCGCCGGTCCGGGCCAGTTCGAGCGCGTCGCGGCGGCTGAGGTCGATGTCGACCCAACTGGAGCCATCGTCCTGAATCTGTTCGGCCTTGATTGCTCCAAGACCGAACAGCTTTGATCTCAGCTTTTGCATTCGCGCCGGCAACAGGGCCGCGGTTTGGATTTGACCGCCGCTGACGCACTCGACCATCGCCTCGTGCAATTGCTCAAGACCCTCGCCCGTCGCGGCGGACAACCAGACGCGGCTGGGCCGGCCCTGCTCGTCGCGCTCGACCCGAGCCGGCGTTTCGGACAGGTCGATCTTGTTATAGACGACCAGACGCGGTAGCGTGTCAGCGCCGATTTCCTGAAGAACGCGCTCGACCGTGTCAATTTGGATTTCGCGTTCCGGATCGGCCGCATCAACCACCTGCAGCACAAGCGTTGCCGCCAGCGTTTCTTCCAGGGTGGCGCGAAACGCGGCAACCAGCTCATGCGGCAGGTCCTGAATAAAGCCAACCGTATCGCTGGCAAGAAGCGTTCCACCCTGCGAGTTTGCAACCCGGCGCACGGTTGGGTCAAGCGTTGCAAACAACTGGTCGCGAACCATCACATCGGACTCGGTGATGCGGTTGAAAAGCGTCGATTTGCCGGCGTTGGTATAGCCCACCAGCGAAATCAGCGGCATGCCCCCCCGATCTCTCGCGTGGCGCCCGCGGGCGCGATGGTGCTCAAGGCGCTCCAGCCGCTGGCCGAGCTGACGAATGCGGACCGCAAGCAGGCGGCGATCGGTTTCGAGCTGCGTTTCCCCGGGCCCGCGCATTCCGATCCCGCCGCGTTGTCGTTCGAGATGGGTCCAGCCGCGAACCAGGCGCGTCGACAAATGCCTGAGTTGAGCGAGCTCGACCTGCAACTTGCCTTCGTGAGATCGCGCACGCTGCGCGAAGATGTCCAGGATGAGGGTTGTTCGATCAAGCACCGGCAAGCCAAACTCGCGACTCAGGTTGCGCTCCTGCACCGGGCTTAGCCGGTGGTTGAACAGTACCAGTCCAGCATCCTGCGCGAGCGTGGCCAGTCGGACTTCCTCGACCTTGCCACGCCCGATCAACGTGCGCGCATCGGGCTGATGCCGACGGCCCCGGATGACACTCCCGACGCTACACCCGGCAGCGTGCGCCAGCGACTGAAATTCCTCGATATCGCGTGCCGAGCTCGGCTGGCCGAACTCCGGCTGTACCAGGATTGCGTGGTTGGCCCGACCGCGCTCCTCGGGCTGCGGAAACCCGTTGATCAATCGCTATCTTGTTCGTCGGCAGGCGCGATTCGAACGTTTCGTGCCGGCACCACGGTTGAAATCGCGTGTTTATAAATCATCTGACTTACTGAATTTTTCAGCAAGACCACGAAATTATCGAACGATTCGATCTGTCCCTGCAGCTTGATTCCATTGACCAGGAAAATTGAAACCGGAACGCGCTCCTTGCGCAACGCGTTCAGAAACGGATCCTGAAGTGAGTGACCCTTACCTGACATTATGTACTTCTCCTTATTTACTGTCTATTATCGCGGGTCTGATGTGAACGTCTACTGCTTCCAGAATGCAATTTTCCGCACTCGGCGGACGCTGCCTGCAAGCCTTGGCCGGTTCGCGCCATGCTGCGATCTCATCAAAATGCAGCGCGGGCCTGCCGTGCGATGTTGTTCTGCCTCGTCTTCAATCGTCGATGAAATCAGCCGGCAATCCGGTTTTGCGGGTCGTTAATAACGACGCTTTTCTGATTATGCGGTTAATTGTGCGGTTATTCAACGGGTCATACCAAAATCCGCCGGTCCATTGCCGCAAGGCGGTGATTTGGCGTTTCGCCAGTTGCCGGCTGGCGGCCCACGATCATCAGACTGCCGATCATTCGGTCTTCGCCACGGCCACTCCAGAACGAACTGGCCGGCCGTCCCGATGTTCGATAAATTTCCAGTGCCCGCTGAATGCGTTGCGGATCGTTGACCCGGATGCCGGCTGCCGCGATCGGATCAATTGCCGCCAGCCGGCGGTGCAGCTTTGCCCAGCCAAGGCTCTCGGCCTCGCGTTCGATCGAGTTGCGTATTTCGGGGTCGGCGCCGGGCATCGGGTCCAGTCCATAGCGAAGCGCGCGCAAATACAGCGTTGTGCCACCGACCAGCACCGGCAGCTTTCCGGAATCGCGCGCTTTTTTGATCTCGGCGCGGGCATCGTCAAGAAAATCAGCAACCGAATAGGCCTGATCGGGATCACGAATATCGATCAGCGCATGCGGAAACCGGCGTTGCATTTCCGACGAAAGCTTGGCCGATCCGATATCCATGCCGCGATAAACCTGGACTGAATCGATGCTTACCAGATACACAGGCAGCGCTCGGGCCAGCGACAGCGCAATGCGGGTCTTTCCGGCACCCGTCGGACCGGTGATGACCACGCACGGCGGCAGTGCAGCGGAATTCGGGCTCGCCTTTGCAGTCGTTGGCGGCTCATCGGAGACTGTCATCGAAACGGCTGCACAAGATCCGGGGGCAAGTCGCCGCACAGCGCAAGGGTCGTCCAGACCACCATCGATACGACCATTAAAACGACGATCGGAGCCACAGGCAACCGGCCTCGCCGGCCGCCTGGTCGATGCTCTCCAGCTGAGATTGGTGTGCCTCAAGCTCGCTCTGGCTGGCTTCTTTAAAAACCAGCCTTGAACGATCGAAGCCATATTCCACGCTCGAAACCGGCCGATGGGCCGAATCCAGCTCCAATCCGAGAGACACCTGGCCCCCGGTCATCAGCAAGTAGACTTCGGCCAGCAATTCGGAATCGAGCAAGGCACCGTGCAGTGTCCGATTCGAATGATCCACGTCGTAGCGTCGGCACAGCGCATCCAGACTGTTGCGCTGGCCGGGGTGCATCTCGCGCGCCAACGCCAGGGTGTCGAGCACCTGGGCCAGATCCGCGATGCGCAGCGGCTCTGGCAGGCGCGTGAGTTCGGCATCGAGAAACCCGACATCGAACGCTGCGTTATGAATTACCAGCTCGGCACCGCGAATAAAATCAACGAATTCACCGGCGATCTCGGCAAAGCCCGGCTTGTCCTCAAGAAACTCGTCGGTCAGACCATGGACATGAATCGCGCCGCCGTCGACTGCGCGGCCGGGGTTAATATATTGATGGAAACGGCGACCCGACAATTGACGATCAATCATCTCCAGGCAACCGATTTCAATGATTCGATGCCCTTCCTCAGGCTCCAGGCCCGTGGTTTCGGTGTCGAGTATGATTTGCCTCATAGACCTGTCCGATTCGCATTCGGGGCTGACCTTGTGTATGCCATGCAGCCGAAGCCCGGGTCAGCGCACGCGGGCCGCCGCAGCCGTTGCCAGACGATCGGCACGATCGTTTTCCGGATGACCGGAATGGCCGCGTACCCAATGCCATTCAACCTGGTGGCGGGCTGCGGCACGATCGAGCTCCTTCCACAGATCATCGTTCTTGACCGGCTTGCGCGCGGCGGTTTTCCAACCATTTGATTTCCAGCGTGACAGCCATTGAGTAATGCCCTGGCGAACATAATTTGAATCCGTGGTCAAATTCACCCGACAGGGGCGCTTGAGCTCATCCAGCGCCTGGATTGCGGCCAGCAACTCCATGCGATTATTCGTCGTATCGCGCGCGCCGCCGGAAATCTCCTTTTCGTTGCCATTGTAGCGAAGCAGCGCACCCCAGCCACCCGGGCCGGGATTGCCGAGGCAGGCGCCATCGGTCCAGATTTCGACCCGATCGACTGTCATGCTGCGCGACAACCGCTGGCCGGTGCCGTGCCAATCGAGATGTGCTTGCGGCTAAAATCGGGACGGCGGATTCGGATCGCGCGCGCCGGCTTGCGCGCGACCACCATCAACACCGGCGATACGCCTGGCAGCACGCCCGTCCAGTGATAACGCACCGGGATCTGTAATTGCAGGCCCAGTCCCGCATGCTGCATCAAAAAGCGCGGCCAGGCAGGCAGTCGAAATGCTGCCCGCCCCAGTTCGTTCCAACTCAGCCGATGCCAGGGGTTGGCCGACACCGAGATCAGCAAGCCACCCGGCTTGAGGCAGCGCAGCGCATCTCTGAGGATTGAAGTGCCGGTCGGCAGCCAGAACATGTGGCGAATCATGATCGCGGGCAAGTCTTCATCGGCAAACGGCAGCTCTGCCGGCAAACACCGAAAGGGCCAGACCCAGCCGTCCTCGCCAAGCAGCATGCGGTGGCGCGGCACATGGATAATCGGCGAGGGGCTGTGCACCGGTGCCAGCTCGAGGATCCAGTCCACGCCGACGGTGTCGACCAGCCCGGCCATCAAGCTGTTTTCGGCACGTTGAAGGCGCGCGAAAGCGGCAGTCATCGGCCAGTCCGCTCAAGCCGCGCGATGATTGCCGAGCCCGGCACGTCGAACCCGCATGTTTGGTAAATTTGAGCGATGATCACGCATGAGGGTTCATCAATGATCCGGGCCTATAATCAGGGACTGTCGAAGAATAGCAGAAGGAAGCGCGATGGACCTCGAAATTCAAGCCATACCCGCATTCACCGACAATTATATCTGGGCGGTGGTCAGCGACGGGAAGTGCATGCTGGTGGATCCGGGCGATGCCGCCGCGCCGCTGGCGTTTCTCGCCGAGCACGACCTGGTGCTGGTGGCCGTGCTGCTGACCCACCACCACGCCGATCACACCGGCGGCGTCGAGCGTGTGCTGGCCAGCCACCAGGCCCCGGTCTGGGGCCCCGAGGATCCGCGCATGCCCTCGGCCACGCGCTTCGCGCACGAAAACGAGCACATTAAAATCGAGGCACTGGGTCTGGACTTCCAGGTAATTGCCACACCGGGTCATACATCCAGCCACATCGCCTTTTACGGGAATAACGGGCTGTTTTGTGGCGATACGCTGTTTTCTGCCGGCTGCGGCCGCCTATTCGAGGGCACCCCTGCCGAGATGCAGCAAACGCTCGACAAACTGGCTGCGCTGCCCGACTCCACCCGGGTATTCTGCGGCCACGAATACACAGCCGCCAATTGCGATTTCGCGCTACGAATCGAGCCCGACAACCCCGACCTGGCCCGTCGCTGCGACGAAGTCACACAATTGCGCCGAACAGACCGGATGACCCTTCCGTCAACCATCGGTGCCGAAAAGTCCTTTAACCCCTTTTTGCGAACGCGCGAGCCCGCCGTAGTTGCGGCCGCACAACGTCTCGAGCCAGGCACCAAGACCGCACCCGACGCGGTTTTCGGCGTCATCCGACGCTGCAAGGATGCCGCCTGAACCCGGCTTATTGAGCTTCCTTGCGACCTGCCTCGGCGCTGCGATTACCCGCTCGATTGCCATTTTGATTTTGATATTGATCGGTCGCGCACGGCAAGCGCAGCTCTGAAAGATCGTTCCATTAAGAGCCGATGGGTTGAATTGGTGCGGGTTTAGCGCTATCCTTTCGATATATCTTTCAATCTTGATAAAAGGATATTGTTATCGAACTCGACGTCATCGGACGCCATTGCGGACTCTTGGGTGATCCAACCCGGCTTCGCCTGTTGGCCCTGCTGGACATTGAAGAGTTGACTGTTGCCGAGCTGGCGCGAATCACGCGCCTGGCTCAACCGCGCGTGTCGACTCACCTGGCACGGCTGCGCGAGGCTGGACTGGTGGCCGATCGCCGCGAAGGTGTTTCGGTCTATTACCGCTCGATGACCGACGATCAATCCTGCCCGCTGTGCCAGCTTTGGCGCTTGCTGCGGACCGGTCTCGACGACCCCCGGGTGCTGGCCGATGCGGAGCGGCTGCCGGATATGCTGGCCGAGCGTGCCTCAGGCAGAAATTGGCCGGATGCCGTGGCTGGTGACATGGAACGCCACTATTCACCCGGGCGCACCTGGGAGGCTACGGCCCGGTCGATGGTCCAACTGGTCGCGCCCGGACGGCTGCTCGACATCGCATCCGGTGACGGTGTTATCGGCGAGTTGCTGCATTCGCGAGCATCGACGATTGACTGTATCGACCTTTCGAACCGGGTCGTTGAGGCCGGCAAGCAGCGTGTCGCCGGTTTTGGCAACGTCCGCTTCCACCGGGGAAACATGCATGCGCTGCCGTTTTCGGCGGCAAGCTTCGACACCGTGCTGCTGTTGCATGCGCTCACCTACAGCACCAAGCCGGGCAAGGCCATTGCCGAGGCATCGCGGGTGTTGACCTCCGGTGGCCGGCTGGTCGCGTCGACGCTGGCCGGCCACCGGCACGCCAATCAGGTCCGGGCCTACGGTCACGTCAACAACGGCTTCGCGGCCGATCAGCTGGCGCAACTGGCGATTGAGGCGGGGCTCGAAATCGATTTTTGCGAAACGACTTCGGTGGAAAACAAGCCGCCGAACTTTGAAATCATCACTTTCCCGCCCCGACATCGTGAAAAAAATTCATATGGACTTTCTGCAAGCGGGCTGCGACCTGGTTGAAACCAATACCTTTAATGCCAACCGGATCAGCCAGGCCGACTACGCGCTGGAAGAGCTGTCCGAAGAACTCAATCTCGAAGCAGCCCGAATCGCGCGCGAAGCCTGCGACGAGATGGAAAAGCAGACCCCCGACAAGCCGCGTTTCGTGGTCGGAACGATCGGGCCAACCAATCGTACGGCCTCGATTTCGCCTGATGTCTCCAGCCCTGGCTACCGCAACATCACCTTTGACAAGCTGGTCGATGCCTACACCGAGTCGGTGCGCGGTCTGCTCGATGGCGGTGCGGACATGATCATGATCGAGACCATTTTCGACACGCTCAACGCCAAGGCCGCGATCTTTGCCATCGAACAGGAGTTTGCCCGTCGCGATGAGCGTTGGCCGGTTCTGGTTTCGGGTACGATCACCGACGCCAGCGGGCGCACGCTATCCGGTCAGACGGCCGAGGCATTCTATTTTGCGGTAGCGCATGCAAGCCCGACCGGGGTTGGCTTCAATTGCGCGCTGGGTGCCGACCAGCTCAAGCAGCATATCCAGGCCCTGTCCCGGGTCGCCGACTGCATGATCACGGCACATCCCAATGCCGGGCTGCCAAACGAGTTCGGTGAGTATGATCAATCACCGGAGGAGATGGCAGAAATCGTCAAGACCTACGCTGAAGACGGGCTGGTCAATATCATTGGCGGCTGCTGTGGAACGACCCCGGCGCACCTGAAGGCCATCGGCGAATCAATCGCACAATTTAAACCCCGAAACATCAAACAACAGAAGGCAGCATGACAGCGACTAAAACCCAAAACCGATATACGCGCCTGAGCGGCCTGGAGCCGCTGGTCATCACGCCCGAACTCGGCTTCGTCAATGTTGGCGAGCGCACCAATGTCACGGGTTCGGCGAAATTCAAGCGCCTGATCGCCGAGGACGATTACGAAGCTGCGGTCGAGGTCGCGCTGCAACAGGTCGAAAACGGCGCCCAAATCATCGACGTCAACATGGACGAGGGTCTGCTCGATTCGGAACAGGCCATGACCACCTTTCTGAACATGATTGCCGGCGAGCCCGATATCGCGCGGGTACCGGTGATGGTCGATTCAAGCAAATGGAGCGTCATCGAAGCCGGCCTGAAATGCATCCAGGGCAAGGGCGTGGTCAATTCGATCAGCCTGAAGGAAGGCGAAGAACAGTTCCTGGAGCAGGCACGCAAGGTCCGGCTTTACGGTGCCGCCGTGATTGTCATGGCATTCGACGAAACCGGCCAGGCCGATAACGCCGAGCGCATGCTCGAATGCCTGTCGCGCGCTCACGGCCTGTTGACCGAAAAAGTCGGCTTCCCGTCCGAGGACATTATTTTTGACCCGAATATCTTTCCGGTCGCCACCGGCATGGACGAGCACAACAATTATTCCGTCGAGTTCATCAATGCCTCGCGCGAGCTCAAGAAACAATTCCCGGAATGCCATATATCCGGCGGCGTTTCGAACATGTCGTTTTCCTTTCGCGGCAATAACCCGGTTCGCGAAGCGATGCATTCGGTATTCCTGTACCACGCCACCAAGGCCGGCATGGACATGGGCATCGTCAACGCCGGCCAGTTGGCGGTCTACGACGACATCGACGCCGAGTTGCGCGAATTGGTCGAAGACGTGGTGCTCAACCGGCGCGACGACGCCACCGAACGATTGCTGGAGGCGGCCGACAAGTACAAGGGCGAAGGCCAGAAGCAGGAAAAGGATGAAGCCTGGCGCGAAAAGCCGGTTGCCGAGCGGCTGAACTACTCGCTGGTCAAGGGTATCGACAAATACGTCGTTGATGATACCGAGGAGGCGCGCCAACAGTTTGAGACCTCGCTGGAAGTCATCGAAGGCCCATTGATGGATGGCATGAACCACGTGGGTGATCTGTTTGGTGCCGGCAAAATGTTTCTCCCGCAGGTGGTCAAATCGGCACGAGTCATGAAAAAGGCCGTTGCTCACCTGATCCCGTATCTTGAAGCCGAAAAAAAGGTCGGCGAAAAGAAAGGCAAGGTTTTGATGGCCACGGTCAAGGGTGACGTGCACGACATTGGAAAGAACATTGTCGGCGTGGTGCTGGCCTGCAATGGCTTTGACGTACACGACCTCGGCGTGATGGTCCCGACCGAAAAGATTCTCGACGAAGCCAAGAAAGAAGACGTCGACCTGGTCGGCCTGTCGGGGCTGATCACACCGTCGCTGGACGAAATGGTCAGCGTGGCCGAAGCGATGCAGAAACGCGGCATGAATCTGCCGTTGCTGATTGGCGGTGCGACGACTTCGCGCGCGCACACCGCGCTGAGAATCGACCAGGCCTACGATGCGCCGGTGTGTTGGGTAAAGGATGCATCGCGCGCGGTTGACGTAGTGAGAAAGCTTGCCAGCAAGACCCATCGCAAGGACTACGCTGAGAAGATCGCGCTCGATTACGAGGACTACCGTGAGCGACAGGCCAGCAAGAAAAAGCGCAAAACGCATGGTTTGCCTGCGCCAGCAAGCCGATAAGCCATCGGCCAATTTAAGCCTGGCCGACTACATCGCGCCGGTCGACTCCGGTGTTCGCGACTGGGCCGGGCTGTTTGCGGTCACAACCGGACACGGTATTGAGGAAGCTCAAAAGAATCTGCCCGAGAACGATGACTACTCGGGCATCCTGCTGCAGGCGCTTGCCGATCGGCTCGCCGAAGCACTGGCCGAAGCGCTTCATGCACGGGTCCGGCGCGAACTTTGGGGCTATGCGCCCGACGAAAAACTGGGCAGCCAGCAACTCGTCAAGGAAGAGTACCGCGGCATCCGCCCGGCTCCCGGCTATCCGGCCTGCCCCGATCACAGTGAAAAGGAAAAGATCTTCAAGCTGCTCGACGCGCCCGGAAACATCGGGCTGAAGCTGACCGAATCGTTCGCAATGTACCCGGCCGCAGCTGTCAGCGGTTATTACATCGGGCACCCGGATTCCAAATATTTTGTGGTCGGAAAACTCGGCCGTGACCAAGTCAGCGACTACGCCGCTCGAAAGGGAATCAGCACCGAGCAGGCCGAGAAATTTCTGCGGCCCAACCTTGACTACTGACGGTCTCGATTTGGTTTCATCTGGAGTCGGTAAAATCTGGCAGTGATCCCGCCTGACTCACCACCACCGTCACGAGGTGCCGCCAGTTGCCGTGGTGGTGGGTCGTGAATAAGGCGGGGTTCTATTGCTTGGGCTCCAGCCGATCCCATACCGAATCAATTCAGAAGGAAAACAAGATGACTCACCATCAAATGTTTAAGCGCCCTGCGGCGCGTATGCTTGCGGGCCTTTTTGTTCTGGCAAACATCACCGTCGCAATGGCCGACGATCATCAGGTGAATGTCGCCATGGCCACCATCTCGGGCTGCGCAGACCTGGAGGTTAACGGGGCTGCAATGCTCCAGGAGACGGCCAGCTCCGAAGGAATCAAACAAGTGGAAATCTACATGCGGGTAAGCGGCCTGAGTGACGGCAAGCATGCCGTACACATCCATGAAACGGCCAAGTGCGAGCCTTGTTCGGCCGCAGGCGGGCATCATGATCCAGGTTTGCACGGCAAGACCACGCCCGATGCACCGGATTTCAATCATCCGTTTCATATGGGCGATCTGATCAATATCGATGTCAAGGACGGCATCGGCGAGATGCGAACGGTCACGAACCGGATCACGCTTTCTGCTGGACGCTTGAGCATCTTTGATGACGACGGCAGCGCGTTCATCATTCATACCGAGACGGACCAGTACTGCGACCACGAAGATGAACTCGAGGCCGGCTGCGCCGGCGGCGCGCGCGATGCCTGCGGCATCA
>JAIVHD010000054.1:0-1091 GCA_020201235.1 Lysobacteraceae bacterium | reverse complement strand
GAACCGGTCAAGCAGCGGTTGTTGCGGCTGGCCGGTCATCGCGCCGACCAATCGGGTGTAATCACGATCGAGGCGCGCAGCCATCGCAGCCAGCATCGCAATCGCGAAGACGCGCGCCGGCGCCTGGCCGATTTAATCGAACAAGCCCATCGCGTGCCGCGTCGCCGAATCGCCACCCGACCGACCCGTTCGGCCAAGAAAAAACGCCTCAAGGCCAAGCGCCAGCGCGCCGTAGTCAAGCAGAAACGCGCCAAGCCGGGTCCGGACGAATGAGCCGTGCTGCATGTGCTCGAGCTCCAGGTGCAGGGCGGCCGAATCAAGGCCCCCAGAGCATGCGGTCGAGCACGCTGGAAGGTGCGTAGCGCTCGAGGTCGATGATGTTGCCGTCGAACTCGATGCCTTCAGCTTCGAGCAGTTCGCGCTGATGCCGGTGACGGGCCGAATCCGGTTTGAAGCTGATCTCGCCACGCGCGCTAACGACACGGTGCCATGGCAAATTCAGCCTGGCCGGCGCGCGCGCGAGTGCGCGTCCAACCAGCCGGGCACGACCGGGCAAGCCGGCCAGTCGGGCCACTTCACCGTAATTAATGACGCAGGACGCAGGAATATCGGCGACCACCTCCCAGATGCGCTGGTAACGGTCGTCATCAGTCGCTGGATTGATGTTCGGCGACATGGCCTTTTGTCGATTTGGCTACAGCCGAGAGAATACCATTGAGAATGTTCAGTTCATCGTCATCGGGCCTGGCGCGCAGAAACAGGTGGCGCAAGCGACGATGCAGCGTCTCGTTTTGGCCCGGGGTACTGAATCGCAACTCGACCAGCGTGTGTTCGAGTCGCTGTAAAAAAACCCGCATGCGTTCGGCCGAGGCAGCAACCCGTTCATCGACGGGCGTGGCTGTGGTTGTTTCGCGCGATGCCAGGTGCAATTCGTAGGCCAGCACCTGGACCGCCTGGGCGAGGTTGAGCGACATATAGCGGTCGCTGGTCGGAATCCTGATCAGGCCGTGACAGCGGTCGAGCGCGTCATTGTCCAGGCCGCTGCGTTCAGTACCGAACAGAATGGCGACCGGTCCCGGGCTGGCAAGCGC
>JAIVHD010000053.1 GCA_020201235.1 Lysobacteraceae bacterium | reverse complement strand
CTTGCAGGTCGGCATGTGTTTTGGCGACGCTTCGATAACAGCTAAAGCCCGGAACGGTGTCGGGCTCGCCGACCAGCAGCCGGCCATGGTCGAGCGCCCTCCAGCGGTTGAGTTCGGCCTGGCGAGGCGGATCGATTTCAAGTTTGAATCCCGCTCGCCGCAGTTCAGCGCGCTGCAGCGGCGCAAGCCCGAAAACAGCATCGCCGGCACGCCAGTCGATCCCCCAGAAATCGTGGTGCTGGCGCAGGCGGGCGATGTCGTTGGTTGTCAGTCCGTGAATTCGAACAACCTCCGTCGGCTCGCTTTCGACCGCGTCGGCCAGCCCGCCCAGACCACAAACAACGGCCAGCACGACCGCCAGCGCCAGCACAGCGCGAGGCGCAACGCTCATCAGGCGACTCCCGGGCGTGCTGCAGCCTTTAGCCGATCGCCGAGACGATGCAGAATACTTGCCCCAATGGTGTCGCCGACGGGTTCATCAATCTGGCGCACGGGACCCTGGCCTTCGATGCGCAGCAGCTCGGTACGCGCTTCCGGGTCGGGGGTCATGCTCGTTGTGTGGCGACAGGTTAGGTGAGACAAGCGGGATATATACGGAATTAGCGGGAAATTTTGGGACAAATACAGCAATGACAGGCATTTGGCCCAGTTTTTTAAATGCGGGTGACGTGTCTCTCTTGTCGCGTCGATTCCATGAATTTAGCGAAAAAGCAAAAATGCGACAGCAAAGATGGGACGCGTGCAGACGACGCGCAGACGCGTTGCGACGGCCTTGCAAAGCAGCCGCGCCCGGCGGTCAGTAGCAATTAGGACCGGGGCGGTCCGCGCAGCGAAACATCCAGCTATCGCGGCCGGTGTTTTTATTAAGGTCATACCGTCCAATTTGGGCAGCGATTCTGGCGTCAGTCATAGGCAGCCGCGTTGCCGCCTTGGCGCGTTCGGCCCAGAAGATAACCGAGCAAATCCGGCGGCGGGCGCAAATTTCTTCGGCGGCGGCCTGCATAAGCTGGAGGCTGTCCTCGTCGACCACGACAAAATGAAACGCTCCTTGACTGCCAGTTTCCTTCCAACCTTTACCGCCACATCCCGGCAGCAGCAAGACCGCTGCGATTAGCGCTAAAACCCCGTAGTTACTTGCTTTCATCGTTTTCTCCTTCCAGGTATTGGATGATCAGGTCAGCGGCCATGCGGGCTTTCATGTGCGACGGCAGGGCGTCGGCCATGCGTTCCTCGACCAGCAGGATGAGGCTAACGATCTTGTCGCGGTCGATGCTGGGCGGCGCTTTGTATAAAGAGTAATCGCCCGCAGTGTCTGAAATGCCGGCGCCGTCCGGCGCGTCGCGGTAGGGCGAGCCTTGGCCTGTGAGGATCCAGTTGGCGTTAAATCCCATTTCGACCAGCTTTGCTACCACGCCACCGCCTGGAAAGTTGGTGCCGCTCTCGTAGCGCTGCCAGCTGCGCTTTCCGATATCAAGGGCCGCATCCATCTCCGGCTGCGATTTTTTTAATTTCGTCCTAATTCCGGCAAGGCGATCCCGAATGCCTGTTTTCAGTGTCGCGCTAGCATCGTCGCTTGAGCGACGCACAGGGCTCCTGTGGTCCTCCATGTCGCGCAAGCCTGATTTTCTATGATTATCAGTCATTTATGGTCTCTGCCGCTAAAAAGTGTCGCGCTAGCTTGCGCGAACACTGAAAAAGTCTTGACGCTCTTTACTCGTCACTGCGCGATCGAACTCGGGGTGAAACTGCAGGCCCCAGCTCAGGCGAGCAAAATTCAGATCGTGATGCGGGTCGTCAATGGCCGTGGCAATGCTCCAGGTGTGCGCCGGCGATTTCAGCACGACAACGGATTTTTCGCTCGATTCGTTCATCAGGTCTCGTTTGGTTTGCTTGTGGGCTTCGCGCAGCCCGAAGCTCGGGGCTCGGGAAAATGCCAAAAGCCAGGAGCGCCGGCAGACTCATGCAGGTTTATACTAATGCAGTTGATGAGCGCATCAAGGTGGGCTCACCCGGCCGCCGTCGGCGCGGATCGGCGGTCCCGCGCAGCATCGGGAATACTCGGCCAAGCGCGTAGAATAGAGCGCATCATAATGCCCCGAAGGATCGATCATGACTCAAATCAACGCGTACGGTGCGGAATCGCAAGACTCGGGGGTCGGGCCCATGTTGATCGATCGGCGAACGCTGCGACCGGATGATGTCGCCATCGAGATCGACTACTGCGGAATCTGCCACACCGATATCCATTTCGTTCAAAACGATTGGGGCCGCACGCACTACCCGGTGGTGCCAGGCCATGAAATCGTCGGTCGCGTCACTGCGGTCGGCGAGCAGATCAAGCGCTTCAGGCCGGGCGATCGGGTCGGGGTCGGCTGCCTGGTCGATTCCTGCCGCGAGTGCAGCGCCTGCGAACAGGGCCTGGAGCAATACTGCGCGCAAGGCTTTACCGCCACCTACAACGGCGAGGATCGCATCGATGGCTCGGTCACCTGCGGTGGCTATTCGGAGTCCATCGTGGTCAGCGAGCGCTTCGTGCTGCGCATGCCGGAGTCGCTGGATGCCGCCGCATCGGCACCGTTGCTGTGCGCCGGCATCACCACCTGGTCGCCACTCCAGTATTTCGGCGTCGGCCCTGGACACCGCGTTGGCGTTGTCGGCATGGGCGGACTGGGCCACATGGCGGTCAAATTTGCACGTGCCCTGGGTGCCGAAGTGACGCTGTTCACGCGCTCGGAAGCCAAGCGGGCCGAAGCCGAGAAACAGGGTGCCCATCACGTCGTGATCTCGACCGACGAGGCACAGATGCGCGCGGCTGCCAACACCTTCGATTTTATCCTCGACACGGTACCCGTCCAGCACGACCTCAACCCCTACATCGCCGCGCTCCAGCACAACGGCACGCACATCCTGGTCGGACTGCTCGAGCCAATCGAGCCGCCGCTGGATGCCGGGGCGATTGTTTTTCGACGCAGGATGCTGGCCGGCTCCCTGATCGGGGGCCTGCCGGAAACCCAGGAAATGCTCGACTTCTGCGCCGAGCACGGCATTGTCTGCGAGATCGAAATGCTCGATATCGGCAACATCAACCAAGCCTACGAGCGCATGCGCAACAGCGACGTGCGCTATCGCTTTGTCATCGACATGAAGACCTTGCGACCGGCCTCGTGAGCGAGGGATGGTGAATACGGCGGCATTACCAATGCAAGCAGAAGTATTGCATTCGTAAACCCGCCTTAGCCCGCCTGATTCGCCACCCTTTCGCCACCCTTTCGCCACCCTTTCGCCACCCTTTCGCCACGAGGTGCAGACCAGTGGCGTGGCTGGGCGTTTCGCCGGCCCGTTCCTCGGGCACCCGCTCCGGGAAGTACTGTCGCAGAATCCCCAACCAAGTGGCGACATCGTGCGGGTCGGAGATCTGCCGGGCTTCAGGCTTCAGGCAATTGATCGAACTCGTCCCGCAAGCCGGGCGTGCATGGCCTGCGGCTGCGACAATATGCCGCAGCCGTTCGGGCGGTGCCCGTTGGCTGCGCTGACTATACTTCTACCCGCGCCTTCTTCATCCCCCCTCCGTCACGAGGTGTCGCCAGATGGCGTGACCGGGGCGTTTCGTGACCGAGCGAAACGCCCCAGACGCGGAGGCTGACGGTGCCGCAGTAGGCGGGGTGGTGAATAAGGCGGGCTTTAAGCGTTGGATACGGGCCGAAAAAAGCCCTTGCGAGCGCGCTTGCTGCCGAACGGCGGCGCTTGTTTCAATTGTTTTCTGAAGGTGTATTTTATGCATACTGCGGGAGTGTGGCTCGCGGCAGGTTTGGGGTTGGCCTGGCTCGGGACGACGGCGGCTTCGGATGGCGTCGCGCACAGCGACCGGACCGAACCGGATGGCCTTCGACAAACGATCGGCGATTCGCCCAGTGGGCCGTCCGGTATTCCCGGCGGGTCGCCGGGTCCCGGCATGGGCGCGGCTGTAGCGGCGGCAGACGACGGCGGCGACAGCGCCGCGCTGCAACGCATCACAGTAACCGGCACGCGCGAGCAGGCGCTGCTTTCGGATACACCCATTTCGGTCGGCATCATCGACGGGCGCACGATTGCCGATGACAAGCCGACCCACCCGGCCCAGATCATCAGCCAGGTGCCCGGTGCCGCAGTTGCGGTGACCAACGGCGAAGGCCACACGACCGCGATCCGGCAACCGTTTACGACCAGTCCGGTCTACCTGTTTCTCGAAGACGGCATCCCAACCCGGGCGACCGGTTTTTTCAACCACAACGGGCTGTTTGAAATCGATGTGCCGCAGTCCGGCGGCATCGAAGTCACGCGCGGCCCCGGCACGGCGCTATACGGCTCCGACGCGATCGGCGGCATCATCAACGTGCTCACGCGCGCACCATCGGAGACGCCGGAGTTCGGCGTTTCGGGCGAAATCGGCGAGTTCGGCTGGCGCCGCGCGCTGCTTGATGCCAGCCTGCCGACCGCCGGCGGCGGCGTGCGCGGCGACCTGAACATAACCCATACCGATGGCTGGCGCGACGCCACCGGTTACGACCGCCAGGGCGGCATCGTGCGCTGGGACCAGGCAATCGGCAGCAACGGCCGCTTGCAGACCAATTTCGGCTTTTCGATCATCGACCAGCAGACCGGGGCAAATTCGCCTTTGACGCGGGATGATTTCCGCAACAACCCGACCACGAATTACCTGCCGATCGCGTTTCGCGAAGTCGAGGCCTTTCGCCTGAACACCACCTACGAGCACGTTTCCGGCAACGACCTGTTCTCGTTGACGGCGTTGGCGCGCGACAACAGCATGGATTTGCTGGCCTCGTTCCGGCTGAATTTCGACCCCACGCTGGCGCGCATGGAAAACCGTTCGATCGGTTTTCTGGGACGCTGGCGGCGCGATTTCACCGACGCTTTTGGCTCGTCGCTGATCACCGGCTTCGACTTCGACTTCAGCCCCGGCCAGCGCCGCGAGGATGCAATCAACGTGACCGTTGCAGGCGCTGGCGCTTCGCGTCGCTTTAGCGACTTCAGCATCAACCGGCGGGTCTACGACTACGACGTCGACTACCGCGCATTTTCGCCGTATGTGCATTTCGAAACCTCGCCGCTGGAGCGGCTGCGGCTGACCTTTGGCCTGCGCTACGACGCCATGCGCTACGAATTCGAAAACAATCTCGGCCGCGAAACCATCTCTGTGGCGCGCGACTTTCCCGGCACCCGCTTTTATGGCCAGGTGGCCGACACCAGCGTCGATTTTGAC
>JAIVHD010000275.1 GCA_020201235.1 Lysobacteraceae bacterium | reverse complement strand
TTTTTCAGCCGCAGCATCGTTCACACTATGTGAGGACCTGAAAAATCGAGCACGCGCCCCGGAAACGCTGCTATACCGGGCAGCGTAGCGGTCTCACGCCGGAAATTTATGCAACAGATGGGTGTACAAGGCCGGGCCGGTTCGGTCGCCGTGATCGGCTAAGATTGGGGCCCCGGGCGAGGCTGTCTGCCCGCTGTCAATCACAACCAACGCCGAAAAGCGACATACCGGATCGAGACAAGAGGGAGAACGAATCATGGTCGACTGGATTACCACGATAAACAACTTCGTCAACGGCATTGTCTGGGGCCCTCCGTTCATGATTCTGCTGGCCGGCACCGGTCTGTACCTGACGATTCGACTTGGGTTCTTCCAGTTCACCCATTTGCGTCACGCCTGGCATCACAGCTTCGGCAAGTTCTTCCGCCGCGAGATGGATACCGGCGACGGCTCGATCTCGCCGTTCGAGGCGGTCAGTTCGGCCATGGCGGCGACCATCGGGGTCGGCAACATTGCCGGTGTGGCCACAGCCATCGCGCTGGGTGGCCCGGGCGCGATTTTCTGGATGTGGATCATTGCGCTGGTCGGCATGGCCACCAAGATGGCCGAGGCGACGCTGGGCGTGAAGTACCGGCAGGTCAATGCCGACGGCAGCGTTTCCGGCGGCGTGTTCTGGTATATCGAAAAAGGCCTGGGGCCGCGCTGGAAGTGGCTGGCGGTTCTCTATGCCCTGTTCGCCGGCATCGCGGCATTTGGCATCGGCAACATGGTCCAGTCCAATACACTCTCGCAGGCCATGAATACGGCCTTCGGCGTACCGACCTGGGTCAGCGGCATCGTGGCGCTGATCGCCGTCGGCGCGGTGACCCTGGGCGGCATCACGCGCATTGCCAAGACCGCGTCGAAGGTGGTGCCGTTGATGGCGCTAATCTATATTGCCGGTTCGCTGGTGATCCTGTTCCTGCATTTCGAGGCCATTCCGGCGGCGCTGAAGATGATCGTGGTTCACGCCTTCGAGCCGGCACCGGCGGCCGGCGGCTTCGCCGGCGCTACGGTGGCCGAGGCGATCCGCTATGGCGTGGCGCGCGGTATCTTTTCCAACGAGGCAGGGCTGGGGTCGGCTTCCATCATCCACGCCCAGGCGCGCAATAAACCGTTCGTGCAGGGTTTCTGGGGCGTGTGGGAAGTGTTTATCGATACCCTGGTGGTGTGCACGATGACCGCACTGGTCATCCTGACCACCGGCGCGTTTGAGACCGGCGACAACGGTGCCGACCTGACCGCTACGGCATTTTCCACCGGCCTGCCGGGACCGGGCGGCTACGTGGTACTGATCTCGATCGTGTTTTTCGCCTACACCACCATGCTGGCCTGGAACTTCTACGGCGAAAAGAGCTGGGAGTACCTGTTCGGCGAACGCGTGGTGCTGCCTTACCGATTGCTGTTCCTGGGCTTTTTGATGGTCGGCGCGGTCGGCGGTCTGGAATTGATCTGGGCCGTGGCCGATACCTTCAACGGGCTGATGGCCGCACCCAACCTGATCGCGCTGGTGCTACTGGCCGGCGTGATGGCGCGCGAGAAGAAGGATTATTTCCTTGGGCTTGGCAAACCGATGCGGCCCGGCGATTTATAGCATCTACCGGCAGCGGCCATGGTCACGGCGCAGCCCGCGACGTGATGTATGACGGCGCCTATACCGGGCAGCGTAGCGCTTCCGGGCCGAAAATTGATGCTCCGTTGGGGTGAAATTTCAGGGATATTGATGGTATGGTGCCAGAATCTTGAACAGATTTTTTAATCTGACCGAAATCATGCCAAAAGTCTGGACGATAATTCTGCTCGCGATATCGATGGTGGTGCAAACGCTATCCATCGCTTCCGAAGTATTGCCGTCCCACCTCGGTGATATTCACCACGATCCGGGGCAGTTGCATCACTCTATCGGTAAACACTTTGCCGTGACAGATGATGTTCCCGACCGGCGGGGCAACAGTGAATTTCCGTCCATACCCGACCATTGCCATGGTAGCCACTGCCATGGCTGCCATTTGGTGCTAATCATGCATGGTCTCGTATTTCCCGCCTTGATATCGGAACAGATCGTTCCGAGTAATACCTCGCAGAATAAATCCGTTCCCCACGCCCGAATTCTACGCCCCCCTATAGCCTGATCCTGCGAATCAACCCCTCTAGGAGCCTGTCGGATTTAACGCTGATCTACTGCGGAAAAGCCGGATTGGGCCAGATTTCCCGCTCTTTTTCGTTAAATAGGCCCACTATTCGCCTCAAAAGATCGAAAAATCTGGCCCAATCCGGCTTTCCCTCAGCGTAGATCGGTTAAATCCGACAGGCTCCTAGTTTGGGGGGATTATTTTTTCTTCTGATTTCACAGGAATCATGCGATGTATCACCACAATTTTTTGTGGCGTCCGCGACGTGGACGTCCTGCCATTGCTCTGGCATTGGGACTAATATTTTCCAGCCCCATGGCAGGGCTCGCTGAAGCGCCCGCCCAATCCCTGACATTGCCGCAGGCGGTTTCCCAGGCCCTGGCGCAAAACCCCACCCTGCAGGTGTTCACTCCCCGACTGACAGGCCTGGAAGGCAAACGCCTGACGGCTGACCAGAAGCCGGCCTTTGAACTGGGTTTTGAAGCAGAAAATATTCTCGGTTCCGGGGAGCTCAACGGGCTCGACGGGGCGGAATACACACTTTCACTGTCCTCGGTTATCGAACTGGGAGGCAAACGCCAGGCACGCACCGAGGCTGCCATTGGCCGCTATGCCCTGGTCGAGGCAGAACGCCGTGCCGAAGCGCTTGCCCTGCTCGGTGATATCACCCGCAGTTTTATCGTCGCTCTGTCGCTGCAGGAAAAAATGCAACTAGCCGCAGACGCAGTGGATTTGGCCGAGTCCAGCTACAACATTGTCAGCCAACGCGCCGAGCGAGGTGCCGCGCCCCGGGCGGAAGTTCTGCGCGCCCGGGCGCAACGGACTCAGACCCAGCTGCAACAGGATCGCCTGCGGGCTGCCTACGAAAGTAACCTCATGGCCCTGGCCACGCTGATGGGCAGGGAGACCGTGGATTTCACCCGCTTGCAGGGGAATCTGTTTGCCTCCGATCCCTCGGACAGCTTCGCCAGTCTGTTCGAACGGGCCCGTGACAACCCCGAAATCCGGGTTTTCGCCAGCCAGGAACGTCTCCGCGATGCGGAGCTGGCGCTCGCCCGCAGCCAAGCGCGCAGCGATGTCCGCTGGCAGGTGGGTACCCGCTACCTGGAGGAAACCCGCGATACCGCGTTGGTGGCGGGTATTTCCGTTCCGCTTTTTTCCGGTCGTCGCAATCGCGGCGAGGTACAGGCGGCCCAGGCGGCACGGGACGAGGTCGGTTTGCGCCGCGAAGGCGCGCTGCTGGCCCTGCGTTCACGACTTTACGAAGCCTGGCACCTGCATCAGCAGGCGCTGACGACGGTGGACGCCATGCGCAACCGGGTAATCCCCGATTTGCACGAAGCACTGGATCTAACTCGCACCGCCTACGAACAGGGTCGCTACGGCTATGTGGATTGGCAAATGGCGCAGCGGGAACTGCTCACCGCGCAACGGGAGCTGGTGGATGCTGCCACCACGGCGCTGCTCAACCAGGCCTTGATCGAACAGCTTACGGCGCAGTCATTGGCTGCCACGGAAGGTAGCTCAGGCTACTGACAGAACAGGATTATTAGTCATGAAACGATTACAGATTTTACTGAGTATTGCCGGCCTGCTGTGCCTGGTGTGGGGGCCGGTACAGGCCGCAGAAGAAGATCATGGTGATGATCATACTGCCGCCGAGGAAGGGCCGAATGGCGGCCGGCTGTTGGAAGACGGCGCTGTCACCTTGGAGTTGGCGATTTATGAACGGGGCATCCCGCCCGAATACCGCGCCTGGATCAGCCGGGATGGCGAGGCGGTTACCCAGGGCGCCGAATTGATCGTCGAATTGACCCGCTTGGGTGGGCCAGTGGACCGGTTCACATTCACCCATCAGGGAGATTACTGGCTGGGCGAAGGCGTGGTGGAAGAACCGCACTCCTTTGATGTGACCGCGGAACTGACTCTTGCTGGGCAGAATCATCAATGGACTTGGGAATCTCATGAAGGACGCACGGAAATCTCCGCCGCCATGGCCGAGCAGGCCGGGATTGACACACGTGCGGCAGGCCCGGCCACCATCGAGCGCCGCATTGCCAGCTATGGTCAGTTGATTGCCAATCCGGAAACCATCGCTGATATCAAGGCGCGATTCCCCGGGCTGGTCAAGCGCGTCGCAGCCAGCCTGGGCGATCAAGTGCAAGACGGGGCGGTGCTGGCCACCATCGAGTCCAATGAAAGCCTTCAGACTTATGCTATTGAAGCGCCGTTTGCCGGTACCGTTATCCAGCGCAACGTCAATGTCGGTGAGTTGGCCGAAGGTCAATCCCTGTTTTCCATTGCCAATCTGGATACGTTGTGGGTGGAACTGAAAATCTTTCCGGGGCAGCGCCAGGAAATCACCGTCGGTCAGACCGTTCGCATCGAAAGCGAAGGCGAAGGCGAACAATACCAGGCCAATATCGATCACCTGCTGCCGAGCAGTAACAATGCACCCTTCGTCATAGCTCGCGCCGAAATCGACAATGCGCAGGGCACTCTAACGCCCGGGCAACTCATTTCAGCAGACATTGTGGTGGAGAGGATCGATGTGCCACTGGCGGTGGACAATCGCGCCCTGCAAGCCTTCCGCGACTGGACCGTGGTGTTTATCCAGGTTGGCGACAGCTACGAGATTCGCCCACTAAAGTTGGGCCGCAGCGACGGCCGCTTCACCGAAGTGTTGTCGGGGCTCAATCCCGGCGATACCTACGTGGTGGACAACAGCTATCTCATCAAGGCGGATATCGAAAAATCCGGCGCCAGCCACGACCACTAAGAGGACGACATCATGATCGACGCAATTGTGCGCCTCTCGGTGGAGCGGCGCTATCTGATCCTGTCCCTGATTCTGGTGATCATCGGCCTGGGCGTGTGGAGCTTCCAGCGCCTGCCCATTGACGCCGTGCCGGATATCACCAACGTCCAGGTACAGATCAATACCAAAGCCCCGGGCTACTCGCCGCTGGAAGCCGAACAGCGCATCACCTTCCCGGTGGAAACCGCGCTCTACGGCCTGCCCAGGCTCTCCTATACCCGGTCTATAAAAAGTGCCCTGCCGCCCGGACTGGAGCCGGAGATGGGGCCCATCGCCACAGGCTTGGGCGAGATCTTTATGTACACCGTGGAGGCCGAACCCGGCACCACCCAGGACAATGGCGAACCCTGGGACGCCACCGCCCTGCGTGAGGTGCAGGACTGGATCATCAAGCCCCAGCTTGCCCAGGTGCCCGGGGTGGTCGAAATCAACACCATCGGTGGCTACGACAAGCAATATCACGTCACGCCCTCACCGAGGAAACTGCTCGAATTCGGCATCACCCTGGATCAAGTGACAGATGCCCTGCGCGCCAACAATGCCAACCGCGGTGCCGGTTATATCGAGCGCAATGGCCAGCAGTTGCTGGTGCGCTCGCCGGGGCAATTAAAGACCGTCGGCGACATCGAGCAGGTGGTCGTTGCCAATCGGGACGGCGCGCCGGTGCGCATTGCCGACGTCGCGGAGGTGGCCATCGGCAAGGAGTTGCGCAGCGGGGCCGCCACCCGCGATGGCAAGGAAACCGTGCTCGGCATCGCCATGATGCTGATGGGAGAAAATTCACGCAGTGTGGCCCGGGCCATTGCCGATCGGGTGGAGGAAATACGCCCCTCCCTGCCCGAGGGTCTTCGGTTGGAAACGGTCTACGATCGCACCACGCTGGTGGACAAGGCCATTGCCACGGTGGAGAAAAACCTGTTCGAAGGCGCGCTGCTGGTCATCGTGGTGCTGTTCCTGCTACTGGGCAATCTGCGCGCCGCCTTGATCACGGCGGCAGTCATTCCGCTGGCAATGCTGGCCACCATCACCGGCATGGTGCAAAGTGGCGTCTCGGCCAACCTGATGAGCCTGGGGGCGCTGGATTTCGGTCTGATTGTCGACGGCGCCGTCATTATCGTGGAAAACTGCGTCCGCCGTCTCGCCGCAGCCCAGCGCGACAACGGTGGTGTTTTGCTGCCTTTGAAGGAGCGATTGCAATTGGTCTATGCAGCAACCACAGAGGTGATCCGCCCGGCGCTATTCGGCGTAGCCATCATTACCGTGGTCTATATTCCCATCTTCAGCCTCACCGGCGTGGAAGGCAAAATGTTCCACCCCATGGCCGCCACCGTGGTCATGGCTTTACTCGCGGCCATGGTGTTGTCACTGACCGTGGTGCCCGCGGCAGTCGCCGTACTCCTCACCGGCAAGATCAGCGAAAAGGAAAGTCCGATTATCAGCGCTGCCAAGTGGGGGTATCGACCGGCCCTGACCCTGGCTCTGAAATTCCGCTGGACCGTGCTCGGCGCTGCCAGTGTGCTGCTGGCAGCGTGTCTCTGGCTGGCCACCACGCTGGGCACGGAATTTATTCCCCAGCTCAACGAAGGCGATTTTACCGTGCATGCCCTGCGCATACCCGGAACAGGCCTGGACCAGGCCGTCGGGATGCAGATTCAATTGGAAAAACTTTTTTCCCAACTGCCGGAAGTCGATAAGGTTTTTTCCAAGATCGGCACGCCCGAGGTGGCTACTGAAACGATGCCACCGAGCGTGGCGGATACCTTTTTAATGCTTAAACCTCGAAGTGAGTGGCCCGACCCGGAGAAAAGCCGGGACGCACTGATTGCTGAAATGGTCGAAGCTTCCAAACAAGTCCCCGGCAACAACTACGAATTCACCCAGCCCATCGAAATGCGCTTTAACGAGCTGATTTCCGGGGTGCGGGCGGATCTGGGGGTCAAGGTCTTCGGCGACGACCTTGACCAGTTGCTAGAGTCCGCCAATGATATCCGCTCGGTTCTGGAGTCGGTGAATGGTGCCGCCGATGTGCAGGTGGAGCAGGTTACCGGCCTGCCGATGCTGTCGGTGCATCCCAGGCGCATGGCATTGTCCCGCTACGGTTTGAATGTGGACCAGTTGCAGAATCTGGTGGCCGGCACCCAACCAGATCAGCCGGGAAAACGGCAAGCGCCGCGTGGTGGTGACCGCCAATGTGCGCGATCGCGACCTGGGCGGCTTTGTCGACGAGGTACGCGAGCGCATCGACCAGCAGGTGGATCTGCCTGCCGGCTACTGGCTCGACTATGGCGGCACCTTCGAGCAACTGCAATCCGCCAGTCAGCGCCTGGCTATCGTGGTGCCCATCACCCTGGCGATCATTCTTGCTCTGCTGGTCATGGCGTTCGGCTCCCTCAAGGACGCCCTGATCATCTTCAGTGGTGTGCCGCTGGCGCTGACCGGCGGCGTGCTGATGCTGTGGCTGCGGGATATGCCGCTGTCGATATCCGCCGGCGTGGGCTTTATTGCCCTGTCCGGGGTGGCAGTACTCAACGGCCTGGTGATGGTCGCCTTTATTCGCGATCTGTGGCACGAAAAGGGTGACCTGATGTCGGCGGTGATCAACGGCGCCCTGATCCGGCTGCGGCCGGTGCTGATGACGGCCCTGGTGGCCAGCCTCGGCTTTGTGCCCATGGCACTCAACACCGGCACCGGCGCGGAAGTACAGCGACCACTGGCCACGGTGGTCATCGGCGGCATTATCTCGTCCACCTTGTTGACTCTGTTTGTGTTGCCGGCGCTGTATGCCCTGCTACACAGAGAGCGGGCTCGCGGTTAATCAGGTAACACTCAGCCGTCGCACAAGCGTGGTGGGCAAGGCGCGCGAACGGTTCAAGCGAGCGCAACGCCGCCCACGGCGCTTGTGTGACGGCCCTTCGGGGGCCACTTTGCGTTAAACTGATCGGGTCATTGGGGAGTAGCCGCTCTTCTACTGGAAGAGGCTTACGTCAACACACTTGGCCCACAGGCCATGGCGTAAGCAGTTCCCATACCTGGCAAGACCTTTGACCAAGATGCCTCCGAATCGGCCGGGGACGTGTCTTGGTCATTCGTTTTTGCCCGGCCTGGGAATTCATATGGAATCGCTTCTCGTCTCAACCGGTGTTGTGGCACTCGCTGAAATTGGCGACAAAACCCAGCTACTGGCTTTTATTCTCGCCGCCCGCTTCAAGAAACCCATTCCGATTATCCTCGGCATTCTGCTTGCCACCGTCGTCAACCACGGTCTTGCGGGCGCTCTGGGTGCCTGGATTACCACGACCATCAACCCGGGAATGATGCGCTGGGTGTTGGGTCTGTCGTTCATTGGCATGGCGGTCTGGACGATGATACCAGATCAAATCGAGGAAGAAGAAACCAATGTGGCCAGGCGCTTCGGGGTTTTCGGGGCCACATTGATAACATTCTTTCTTGCCGAGATGGGTGACAAGACCCAGATCGCGACAGTCGCTATGGCTGCGCACTACGCGATGCCCGTTATGGTCGTCATCGGCACTACATTGGGCATGCTGATAGCCGATGTGCCGGCGGTCTTTGTGGGCGATAAATTGGCCACACGCATCCCCATGAAAGTGGTGCATTCAATCGCGGCGGGCATTTTTGCGCTGCTCGGCATTGCGACTCTACTGGGAGCTGGCGCTGGCATCGGAATTTGATGAGCATCAACCCATCAGTTGCATAAATTTACGAGTGCGAGAGCCCGGAGAGTCGTGTCTCCGGGGCGTGCGCGGAGATTTTTCAGCCGCAGCATCGTTCACACGATGTGAGGACCTGAAAAATCGAGCACGCGCCCCGGAAACGCTGCTATACCGGGCAGCGTAGCGGTCTCACGCCGGAA
>JAIVHD010000052.1 GCA_020201235.1 Lysobacteraceae bacterium | reverse complement strand
CAGTCATGTCATGCAGGAATCTCGTGGCGTGGCGTAACGCGGCGCCGCTGAAAACAAATGCGCTGACGTGCCCACGCAGACGCATTTGATAAAGCTCAGCATGCACGCCCTGATCGCGCAGCGCCTCGTAAAACACTTCGGCATGCTCCAGCGGCACCAGCTTGTCCAGCGTGCCGTGGAACAGAAAAAACGGCGGCGCATTGGCATGCACATGCGTAACTGGCGACGCGTCCAGGTAGGCCTTCGGCGCTTCATCCTGGCTGGCGCCGATCAACTGCTCGATCAACCGCCCCCCGGAAAAAAGACTGAAATCCGACGGAATGCCACCGTCCACCACCGCAAAAAAGCCGTCTTCATCCGGCCCGTATTCGGTGTTGAGCGCTGCGTCGGTGCCGGCCACCAGCCCTGCCAGTGCCACCAGATGCGCGCCAGACGAATACCCCAGCCCGGCAATCAGGTCCGGATCGATCCGCAGCCGCTCGGCGTTTTCCCGCATCCAATCCAGCGCGATCTGCACATCATGCAGCTGAGCCGGAAAGCGATACGCCGGCGCAAAGCGATAATCAATATTGACCGCGACGAAACCGCGATCCGCCAGGCGCCGCGAGATCCGCGTCATGTCATCCCGGCTGCGCCCCTCCCAGCCACCGCCATGGACCACCAGTACCGCCGGCCAGGCGGCCTGATTGCCATTGGGAATATACACATCGGCATACAGCGCCTGCGGCCAGTCCGGCGGCGAAAAGCGCTGGTCGGCCAGTTCCTCATGGCCGTTGTTTGGCAGCACAAGGTCGCGACCCGGATCATTCTTGTGAAGCGCACAACCTGCCAGCAACAGGCAGACAATCAAAATGGCCAAAGTACTTAATGTGTTCATCATCCGACATCAAACCACAATCGCGTGAGCTCTGCCACTCACCGATTCAAGCTTCGCTGACCTGTCTGGGTGGCAAAGCGAAACGACAGCGAGGCCCCGGCGCTCGAGCCAACCTGAAATCCAGCGTTGCCAGTTCGCAGTCCAGCGCTTCGGCCAGCGCGACGTAGCAGGCATCGCAGGTCGTCAGGTTGACCCGCAACTCCCATGCACGTTCGGCAAGGCAACCACCATCGAGGCATCAATCACCTTATTCATCGGTCCGACTCAACGGCCGGCTCAACGACCGACTCAACGACGGTCGACATCACGCAATTCAAGAATCTGCTCTGCCGACAGCGACGAACCCGTTTGCCGCTTGCGCTCGCGAATCGCCTGCAGCAGGCTCAGATTGTCTGGCCGCTCGGCCAATGCAATCAACTGACCGCGCAGGTACTCCTGCAAAGACTGACCAGAGCGCGCCGCACGCGCCGCCAACTCGTCGCACGTTGAACCCGGGACATTCCTGACCGTCATTGATTTATTCACGCTGCTAGTCTAGCAGCGGTGCATGCACTTTGAAAGCGTTCAGTTCCAGGTCAACTGATCCGGTGCGCAGTCAAGACCAGGCAGGAATCGTGTTGCGTCAGAACAGCGAACGCTGCGGCCTTTCCGCGCGTGTCCAGAAAACTCGCCAGCGTGTCCTCGCCGGCCTCGATTCCGCCGCGCTGGCGGTCCGGCATCGCTGCAGAGGATGCATCAAATGCATTCACACCATCAAACGCGTCGGCCGGACGTTCGGTTTCGACCACGAAAGGCAGCTGCTCCGGAACCGCGGACTGCGGCTCGGCCATGAACTGCTCCCAGCGCCGCGCCCAGCCGTCCCGGTCCGAAAGGCCGCGTATGACGCCGAACTGGGGATACTCATGACACCCAATGCCGTGCGACCAACACCACGCTCGGACCCGGCGATCGCGGGCAAACGTCCAATCCGTGCCGGTTTCCTCGTGCGCGTGCACCGCCGCGATCCCGAACCGGCGATGCAGCCGGGCGAACACCTCGGTCATTTCGCCCCGCTCTACGACTAGCCCCTATCAACTTGATAGAAAACTCGGGACAGGCGGATCGCAGATTCCTCGTAAAATCAGCGCCCTATCCTACGCAAGCTCGCCGGTCACCGCGCCGCTTTCGACGCGAACGCCAAGCATCAACTGGCGCATCAACTGGCCGGGCATGAAAAGAAATAGCTGATCGTTTGAAGTAAACTCATTGCAACCATCAAGATCCGGAAAACAATGAAATGGAGGCGCGCTCGCAAGAGCACCAACGTCGAGGACAGGCGCGGACGCAGGGTTGCGGCCGGCGGCGGCCTGGGGCTGGTCGGAATTGCCGTGGTCGTCGTCATCGGCTTGCTCACGATCTACATCGATCTCGGCTTTTTCGAACAAATGCGCACTCGCCTGGGCGGCGGTGGCGAATTCGCCGAGGCTTATGTGATTGCGCATGAAGTCGGCCATCACATTCAGCGTCTCACCGGCGTTGCCGACCAAGTCAACGCGGCCCGTCGGAGCGGCGAGAACTTGGAAGGTGCGAGCGGGCTGCTGGTGCGCCAGGAACTCCAGGCCGACTGCTATTCCGGCGTCTGGGGCCACCATGCGCAGCAGCGCCACGCCTGGCTCGAGCCCGGCGACATCGAACAGGCGCTCAGAACGGCCAGCGCCATCGGCGACGACCAGCTGCAGCGCCAGTCTGGCGGCAACGTCGTCCCCGATTCGTTTACCCACGGATCCTCGGCGCAGCGCATGCGCTGGTTCAAGCGCGGGTTCGAAACCGGCGAATTTGCAAGCTGCGACACCTTCCAGGCCGACCGCCTCTGACCCGATCGAAACCCGGCCCAACGGCTGATTGAATGCGCTCGCGCCGTTTTATCGCCCAGCGGCCTTGGTCCTCCGGAAACCCGAAACCGTCGTTTCCAGCCGTCGCACTGGCGTAGGTCGGGGTGGCATCCCCGACGCGATGGTTTCAACAAGCAGCCTTTTTCGCTCGAATTTGGAGTTTTGATTGAATTTAGCTAGTTTATCTTTTTTTGATAACTTTACAAATATCGGTATAATACGCGGACCATGGATCCGATTCGTAACCCCTACACCCCAGGTGCCGGTACGCCGCCAGCCGAACTCGCCGGTCGCGACGAACTTCGCGAGCAGGTGCGCGTAGCGCTTGCGCGGGTGCGTTTAGGACGTCCGAGCAAGAGCCTGCTGATGGTCGGGTTGCGGGGCGTCGGCAAGACCGTGCTGCTCGACCGGATGCGAGATGACGCCGAGGGATCCGGAATCAGTACGCTGCGCATTGAAGCGCCCGAAAATCGGTCGCTGCCAGCCATTTTGGCACCGGAGTTGCGCAGGGCACTATTGCGACTCTCTCGGCACGAAAGGGCCGCGGAGCTCGCTGGTCGCGCCCTGCGAGGGCTTGCGGGCTTTGCGACCGCGCTCAAGGTGAAATATCAGGACATCGAGGTCGGATTGGATTTCGAACCGGAACCGGGCCTGGCCGACAATGGCGACCTGGAGCTGGATCTTCAGGCCCTTCTCGAAGCCGCCGGTGCGGCAGCAAAGGAAGCCGACACGGCGATCGCATTGTTCCTGGATGAGTTGCAGTATGTTGAAGAAGAGCAGCTGGCCGCACTGATAACAGCCCTGCACCGCGCGGCGCAACGCCGACTCCCTGTGGTTCTCGTCGGCGCCGGTTTGCCGCAGCTTCGCGGGCGCATGGGGCGAGCCAAATCGTATGCCGAGCGTTTGTTCGACTTCCCGGAAGTAGGGCCCCTTTCGCCCCAGGACGCACGGAAGGCCATTGCCAAGCCAGCGCAAGATGAAGGTGTCGAGTTCGAACCCGAGGCGCTGGATCACATCGTTGAGTCAACTCAGGGATACCCTTATTTTTTGCAGGAATGGGGTAAGCATGCCTGGGATGCCGCAACCACTTCTCCGATTACCGTAGCCGACGTCGAAATCGGCTCTGTAAGCGCCATCGCCGCCCTCGACGAGAGCTTCTTCCGTGTCCGTTTCGACCGGCTGACCCCGTCGGAGAAGCGTTATCTTCGCGCGATGGCGGAGCTTGGGCCGGGACCTCATCGATCAGGAAACATTGCCGCCGTCCTGGATCGGGAAGTCACGTCACTTGGACCGACACGAAGCAATCTCATCGGCAAGGGGATGATCTGGAGCCCCAGCCACGGCGATACGGCATTTACCGTGCCCCTGTTCGATGAGTTCATGCGCCGCATCATGCCCGGAGATGATTGGAAATCGGAATAACCCGCATGCCACCGGACTAGCGTACCCCGTCATTAATCCTGTGACATTCAGAGCGTGACTGAGTCGACAGTGCAAGGTGCGATCCGCAGTGAATGGCAGGCCCTTTACAAGGATCGGAACGCCGCAATGTCGACTCAGACGCGCTCCCGTTGGGCGAGCCCGAACAAAAGAACAATCGCGCTTATCTGCGGCGTTAGCCCGGCTTATTCACCACCCGGTCGTCGCGAGGCGGTTCCAGGTCCTGTGGCCGCGGCGTTTTGCGACCGAGTGCACCGGAGGCGTACTTGCCTGTCCGTTGAGGATGCGCGACCGAGCAAAACGCCGCAGACGCGGGGCCTGGGGCCGCCGCAGTAGATCGGGCGGTGAATACGCCGGGGTTAGGGCTCTTGGAAAGGCAGTAAGCATTCCCGGCGAGCCCTGCCTTGCAGCTAAATGCTTTCCGACTCGCTGAATGTTACAGGATTAGTGACGGGGTACGCTGGATGTCTTCGATCTGCCGAACTCGCAGAACAAGCCCCGGAAAATGTGAAAATCTGCGGTACAGTGTCGGCGGCGCAAGCGATTTAGAGGGGCCATGAAAGGCGTATTCACCACGCGGGTCATCCCGGATTACGACGACCTGCCCGAACGGCAGTATCACTTTCCGCGGACCTACTTGCGCCAGGCGGAGCGCTGCGTCGGGGACTGGATTGTCTACTATGAGCCGAGACGATCTACCGGCAACCAGCCTGGGGGACGTCAGGTGTATTTCGCCACGGCACAGATCACTGGCGTGCGGCCTGATCCAGCCAAACCCGATCACTTCTACGCCGACGTCCAGGGTTATTTCGAGTTTCCGCATCCGGTGCCGTTCCGAGAGGGATTGAAATACTACGAATCCATGCTTCGCCGGGACGACGGCCAGAGCAACCGCGGCGCCTTCGGCCGCGCGGTCCGCGGAATGCCAGACGACGAATATTGGGCCATCCTCCAAGCCGGCATCGCCTCGACCCTGTTCGACGAGGACGCCGACGCGCTGGTCGCCGAGCCGCGCCCGCGGGAAAGCGTCGAGACCTTCCTGAATCGCAAGGTCCGCGACCCGTCATTCCGCCGCCTGGTCCGCCAGGCCTACGACCTGCGCTGCGCCGTCTCGGGCCTGCGCCTGATCAACGGCGGCGGGCGCCCGGAAGTTCAGGCGGCCCACATCATGCCGGTCGAGCACAACGGCCCGGACACGATTCGCAATGGAATTGCCCTGTCTGGTACAGTCCATTGGATGTTCGATCGGGGGCTGAACAGTTTTGGCGATGATGGCGGGATTCTCACATCTCCTCATGGCCTACCGGACGACATGAATCGGCTGATCAGGCCAGAGCGTAGATTACTCGTGCCCGATCATCCCGCGTTCCGGACACATCCAGGGTATCTGGCCTGGCATCGGGAACACCAATTCAAGCGGTAGGTCAGGCTCAAGTAATATAGTCGGAGCACATGCCGCAGGAGACAACGAGATGGCACATACGTTGCCGCTGAACGAAATGACTATTGAGGAAAAATTACAGATGATGGAAACGCTCTGGGACGATCTGAGCCGCAACGCGCCCGATCGAGCGACGCCACATTGGCACGGCCAGATACTCGCACAGCGCGAAGACGCTCTTGAGCGGGGCGAAGACCAGTTTGAAGACTGGCATCAAGCCCGCGAAAAGATCGAGACGGAGATTCGTTGAAATCAATTCAGATTCTTGGCGCGGCACGACGCGATCTGATCCAGGGCTATCGGTTCTACGAACAACAAGCCACCGGCGTAGGGCGCTATTTTCTCGATACGCTGTACTCGACAATCGTGCCGATCCGGCAGCCACCGAACAACGCCTGAAAGTTCAAGAGAGATAATTGGAAATGTTGGCGCTTGCTGCGGTCAAGCAAAGCGTAAGCTCTCCGATCAGGAAAGACACGATGCCCGAATGGCCCGAAATCGAAGCCTTCCAAAAAGAATTCCGCGGATTCGTGGCCGAACGCGACTGAGATCAGTTCCACACGCCCAAAACTCTGGCATTGTGCTGGCTGGCGAGGGTAGCAAGCTGTTGGATTATTTCCCGTGGCTGACGCCGGAGCAGAGCGAAGATTTTCCGAACGAAACCCGCGAGTTCTCCGTGTCCTCCGTTTGGGCAAACAGCTTCAACACTTGCTGGCAGTGCGCAAACAGCTCAGGCACCTTCAATAGCGATCCCAAACCGGCCTTCTTTTATTCACGCTGACTGGTACTTCTTGAAATTTTCCGCCTGCTCGAAAATCTCCTTGTACACTTCATCGCGGTCGACCGGCGGGTATCCGTGATTGGCCAGGAGGACGACGAGGTCGGCTTTGAGCTCGGCCTTGATGTCGGCGCGCTGGCTCCAATCGGTGTATCTGGCTTTGTCGTCGACCACCGTCTTGACTTCCCGGGCGAGCTTGATCAGCTTGTCCTCGGGGTATTCGAAGTCGTATTTCCGCGCCAGCGCTTTTAGGATGTCGTAGAAGGACTTTTCTTCAAAGTCGATGCCCAACTCTCCGAACGACGCCTTTTCTTTCTGCAGTGCGTGGATCAGCCCGATCATTTCCTCCGAGAACCCCTCCAGCACCTCACTGCGCAGCACGTCCTTCTCATCGCGCTCGTTGTATTTGTTCACCAGCGCCTGGAACTGCCTGGTGAAATCCACACCTTTGACCTTGTTGACCTTCTTGAAATCACTGATCGCCTGCTTGAGGAGCTGTTGAAGCAGTTTGATCTTGGTGTTCGGCAGCTTGATCTTTTCAAGCTTTGCCAGGTAGTTGTCACCGAAGATATCAATCTCCGACGCGCCGTCTTCGCCGAGCTTGAAAATCTCTTCGATCCCGTCGCTTTTGAGGGCGTCTGAAATCATCTCGCGCACCTTGGCGTTCATCTGAGCGCTGTCGGGGGCCTCGCCCCGGGTCAGCTTGGCGACAATGGACCGCACCGCAAGATAAAAGTGGATCTGATCGCGCTCTGCCTGGCTGAGGGCGTCACTGCCGCTGCAGATGTCGTAGGCCGCTTTCATGCGCTTAACCAAAAACATGACCCGCTTCTCGATTTTGTCGGTGAGCTGCACATACTCCGCCGCCCGGTTCAGGCAGTGCAGCTGCTCGACCGGCGAGCCGTTGAAGTAGGGCGCGGTGTCGAACTGGTGGAAAATTCGCGCCAGCAGGTCAAGGTGGTCTCTGACCACAATAATCGAGGCTTCGATCTCTTCGATATTGCCGCTGTCGGCCTTAGAGTAGTGCGCCAGCGCCAGGTTCAACTGCTTCTTGATGCCGATATAGTCGACAACCAGCCCTTTTTGCTTGTTCCCGTACTTGCGGTTCACCCGCGAGATTGTCTGGATCAGGTTGTGCCGCTGGATCGGCT
>JAIVHD010000274.1 GCA_020201235.1 Lysobacteraceae bacterium | reverse complement strand
CGCCTTGGGCGAATCACCGTGGTCCCGCCTGGCCGAAGCCGCAGAGCAAATGCGCATTGCGGCGCTGGAACTTGCCGAGCGCGAGACCGTCGAAGGCCGTCGTGCGTTGAGTGAGTTCGTCGGTGCAACGCGCGAGAAGCTGAGCGATCTGGAAAGCATGGCCGAGCGTGGTATCGCACGTTTGACTGGTCGGTAAATTTTCGGAAATCATGGCCGGACCTTCAGTCCTCGTCGATCAGTTCATCGATTCGATCTGGGCTGAAGACGGCCTTTCCCGAAAAACACTCGAGGCCTACCGCCAGGATTTGACCGGATTGTGTCGACACGGCGCGCCTGATGGTTCGGCAGGGTCCGATCGCGGCGTCGTTTATATTTCTGACTGCGGCGCTGTTCGTATCAGCGAATCCGACGTTCTTTGCGAATTTGGGCGTCGTTTGCAAGGGGGTCTCAGGGTTTCGACCATTCGGCGGCAGATTAGCGCTCTGCGCCGTTTTTGCGCATGGCTTAGGCGATTCGGTAAGCTCGACAACGATCCGCTGTTGACCCTGGAGCCTCCGCGGCAGCCGATGCGCCTTCCCGGGGTTCTGAGTGAGGCCGAAGTCGAATTGCTGCTGGCCGCCCCGGCCGCCGATCACCCGATGGGTCTGCGTGACCGCGCGATGCTGGAGGTGCTTTATGCCTCCGGTTTGCGCGTCAGCGAACTGGTCTCACTCGAGCTTGCGTCGGTGAGTTTTCGGCAGGGCCTGGTGCGCGTGACTGGCAAGGGCGGCAAGGATCGCCTGGCACCTTTGGGTGAGGATGCCTTGAAATCACTTCAGTTGTGGTGCGAGGGCCCACGCAGGCGTTGGCTGGGCAGTCGATCAAGCGACGCGGTGTTTATCAGCTCCCGGGGGCACGCGCTTTCGCGCCAGGCCGTGTGGTATCGGATTCGGAAATACGCGGCGCGCGCCGGCATCCAGGGCGATGTTTCTCCGCACAAGCTACGGCACTCTTTTGCGACCCACCTGCTCGACCACGGAGCGGACCTGCGGGTGGTCCAGCTTTTGCTGGGGCATTCCGATCTTTCAACCACGCAAATCTATACTCATGTGGCCACTGCGCGATTGCGCGAGTTGCATCGCAGGCATCACCCGCGTGGCTGATTTTGCCGGAACTTCGGGCGAATCGATCGCTCAAAGCCTGCAATCCGGTCAACTTATAATGCGTGGCATCGAATTGTCGCTAAGGCTGCTTCAGTGCAGACGCCTGAAAAGACCCGTATCCTGACCCACTTTCCGAATGGAGTACCAAAAACGTGAATCGAATGACCCGTAGTTTGCTCGCCACCCCGCTTGTTTTACTCGCATTTTCCGCTGCGGCTGACGTCGTGAACGAGGCCGTGACTGAAGATTATCAGTTGGTGCGGGATCGGCTCGATTCACTGGTTAGTAGCGACACCGACGTGAGCATCGCCGAGTCTCCGCTGGCCGGTGTGCTGCAAGTGCGCCTGGGTTCAGAAATCCTGTATATGTCCGATGACGGGCGCTATTTGCTGCAGGGCAGGATGCTCGATCTGGAAACCCGGCAGGATTTAACCGACGCGGCGATGAGCGGCGTGCGCAAGGAGCTGGTCTCCGGCATCAACGGCGATTCGCTGATCTCCTATGGCAGTGATGACTCGGATTTCGAAGTGATCGTATTTACGGATGTGGACTGCGGATATTGCCGCCGGCTGCACGAGCAGGTGACCGAATACAATGATGCGGGAATCCAGATCCGGTATGCGGCGTTTCCGCGCGCCGGAGTTGGCTCGCAAACGCACGAAAAGATGGTTTCGGTCTGGTGCGCTGCAGACCCGCATTCGGCGATGGATCTGGCCAAAGCCGGGGAAACGCCCGCACCGGCTGAATGCGAGTCGCCGGTAACCGATCTCTACAAAGTTGGTCAGGCGATTGGTGTTACCGGCACGCCGGCCCTGGTAACCCGTGCCGGCGACTTGATTCCGGGCTACGTTCCGCCACAAGACCTGCGCACGCGCCTCCAGCAAATCGAGGCGGCTCGCGCGGCGGCCGACTAATTAGTCGCATGGCCCACTAGTCCAACAGGCTCCTTGCCCTGCAAGAGAGACGCCGTCGGGCCGCAGGCTTGTGTAGATCTGGCCTGACGCCGGACGGTTTTTCTTTTCGACGGATCCACTGCATTGTGCGACCGGCAGGCGTTGCCGAACCGGATCAAAGGCAACTCCCCGGTATACTATCGGTCCGGTCTCGAACAGGGTGATCGAACCCAATGATTTTACTTCTCGGCCGGCAGGCCCTGCCGGATTTCAGGCATCAACAACTTGCAGATTCGATTGCCGCAGAGTCCGGTCATTCGGTTCGGCTGGGCTCGCGTGAGCTTTTCCTGATCGATCTCGCAGTAGGCCTGTCGGCACCGGCCAACAGCCGTCTGCAACGCCTGCTGCACGCTGATCCCGTATCGCCGGGGATGTTCGGCGCGCATCACTTGTTTGTTCTGCCGCGGCGCGGCACCCGCAGTTCGTGGTCGAGCAAGGCTGCCGATATCCTGGCGCGTTGCGGCTTCGAGCAGGTCCGTCGCATCGAGCGCGGTACCGTATTTGAGATTGATGGCATCGCGTGCGACCAGCTCCGGCCGGCCGATCGTTTGCGGCTGCACGATCGAATGACAGAAACCCTGCTCGATGCGTTTGATCCGGTGGTTAACTGGTTCGATCCGTTGCCTGCCGAGCCGCTTCGGCACATCGAGTTGGGGAATTGTCCGTTCGATGCGCTGCAGGTCGCTAACCAGACGATGGGCCTGGCGCTAAACGAAGTTGAAATCGACTACCTGGTCAAAGCCTGCGCGACGATTGGGCGCGGTCCGACCGACGCCGAACTGATGATGTTTGCCCAGGCCAATTCGGAACACTGCCGGCACAAGATTTTCAACGCTGACTGGACGCTGGATGGCATCGATACAGAGCATACGCTGTTCGAGATCATTCGTTCGACCCATGCCAGAACGCCCGAAGGCGTTCTGGTTGCCTATGACGACAACGCAGCCGTCGTGACCGGGTTCGATGGCGTCCTGTTCAGATCCCGGCACGACAGCCCTTCGTGGCAGGAGCAGCGCGCAACCCAACATTTTCAAATCAAGGTTGAAACGCATAATCACCCGACCGCGATTTCGCCCGACCCGGGAGCGGCCACCGGTGCTGGCGGCGAGATCCGCGATGAATCAGCCACCGGTCGGGGCGGACGTCCGGTCGCCGGCCTGACGGGCTTTGCGGTCGGTGATCTTAGGATTCCCGGGTTTGAGCAAGCCTGGGAGCATGCGCCGCTGCCGCCTGCACGCATTGCCAGTCCGATCGAGATCATGCTCGAAGCGCCGATTGGCGCGGCACGCTTCAACAATGAATTTGGACGACCGAACCTGTGCGGATACTTTCGTACCTTCAGCCAGCAGCGCGGCGATCAACTCTGGGGCTATTACAAGCCGATCATGCTGGCCGGCGGAACCGGCCTGATCCAGCAGGGCCAGACGCTCAAGAACAGCCTGGCAGATGGGTACCGTGTGGTGGTTCTGGGCGGACCCTCGATGCTGATTGGACTGGGCGGTGGGGCCGCGTCCAGCCTGCATTCCGGACAATCCAGCGAGGCGCTGGATTTTGCCTCGGTCCAGCGGGCCAACCCTGAAATGCAGCGACGTTGCCAGGAAGTGATCGACCAGTGTTGGCTGCTCGGCGACCAAAACCCGATTGCCTCGATCCATGATGTCGGTGCCGGCGGGCTTTCCAATGCCATTCCGGAACTCTTGCATGACGGCGGCGTCGGCGGTGCGCTTGAGCTGCGCGCCATTCCGACTTCCGACGATTCGATGTCGCCGATGGCGATCTGGTGCAACGAAGCCCAGGAGCGTTACGTAATGGCGATTGCGCCCGACCAGCTTGAGCGCTTCGACCAGATCTGCCGGCGCGAGCGTTGCCCGATGGCCGACGTTGGCTTCGCGACCAGGCAGCCGCGATTGCGGGTGAGCGACCCGCCGGGTCCGGCACCGATCAACCTCGATCTGGATGTGCTGCTGGGCAAGACCCCGCAGCTCAGGATGAATGCCCGTGTCTGTCCGACCGAGGCCTCTGATGACGGTCTGGCTGGTCTGGATTTGGCGCAATGCGTCGAAGCGGTGCTGCGTGTGCCGGCCGTGGCCAGCAAGCAGTTTCTGATTACCATCGGTGATCGCAGTGTCGGCGGCTTGAGCGTGCGTGATCAGATGGTCGGGCCCTGGCAGGTTCCGGTGGCCGATTGCGCTGTGACGCTAAGCGATTTCAGGAATTACACCGGGATCGCAATGGCGATCGGCGAGCGTTCGCCGCTGGCGATCTGGAATGGCCCGGCTTCGGGCCGAATGGCGGTGACCGAGGCGTTGCTGAATCTTGCCGGAGCGCCGGTTGTTGGACGGGATCGGATCAAGCTCTCGGCCAACTGGATGGCTGCCGCCGGTGCGCCCGGACAAGACGCGGCAATGCGCCTGACGGTCGAGGCCACCGGTGAATTCTGCCAGGCACTGTCGCTGGCCATTCCGGTTGGAAAGGACTCGCTGTCGATGCAAACGCGCTGGGGCGAAGGCGCGCAGCAGCAGGTGATGACCGCGCCCGTTTCGCTCAACGTTTCGGCATTCGCGCCGCTTGCCGATGTGCGGGCTTGCATTACCCCGGCGCTGGTTCTGGACCGCGGGCCGACGAGCCTGCTGCTGCTTGGGCCTCCCGATCAGCGTCTCGGCGGCTCGGCCCTGGCGATGGCGCTCGGGCGCGAGCTTGGTGCGGTGCCCGACATGCAGCGGCCAGACAGGCTGGCCGTGCTGTTCGATCAGGTCCAGGCGCTGGTCGTCGAGGGTGAAATTCTGGCGATTCACGACCGCTCAGACGGCGGCCTGTTCACGACGCTGCTGGAAATGGCGCTGGCCGGGCATGCAGGCCTGGAGCTCGATCTGCCCGCCGGGGCCGACGGCATTCGTTTGCTGTTCAATGAAGAAGCCGGCCTGGTGGTCCAGTGCATGGCCGATCGCTTGCAAGCGCTCATCGAACGGCTGCAACAGGCCGGTCTGGGCGACTGGCTGGGACCGATCGCCAGCGTAAGCGGTGGCGACGCGCTGGTCATTACCCAATCCGGCAAGCGGCTTTTCGACCGACCGTTGGCAGGCCTCAACCGCATCTGGGCCGAATCGAGTTATCGAATCCAGCGTTTGCGCGATCATCCCGATTGCGCCGATGAGGAATACCAGTCGCTGTTGGATTGGCAGCGTCCGGGGCTCGAGCCTGCGCTGACTTTTGGCCCGAGCGGACCGGTGATTCATGCCGGAATTTCGCCGCGCGTGGCGGTGTTGCGCGAGCAGGGCGTTAACGGCCAGCGTGAAATGGCCATGGCGTTCCACCAGGCGGGCTTTGAGGCGGTCGATGTCCACATGAGCGATCTCGAAAGCGGTCGCCGCCGGCTGGATGAATTCCAGGGGCTCGCGGTGTGCGGCGGATTCTCGTTTGGCGATGTACTTGGGGCCGGCCAGGGCTGGGCTCGGTCGATTCTGTTCAACGAGGCGCTGGCGGAACAATTCGGCTCTTTTTTCGCAGATCGCTCGCGATTTGCCCTGGGTGTGTGCAACGGCTGCCAGATGCTGGCCGCGCTGGCTGGCATCATTCCCGGGACGGGCAACTGGCCGCGTTTCACCGTCAACCGTTCGCGCCAGTTCGAGGCGCGCCTGAGCCTGGTGGAGATCGTCGAATCGCCATCGCTGTTTCTGCGCGGTATGGCCGGCAGCAGGCTGCCAATTGCGACTGCGCACGGCGAAGGCCGCGCGGTGTTCGAGCAAGCCGATCGCATGCAACATGCGGCAGTCGCAATGCGCTACGTTGACGGTTATGGCAGACCTGCCAGTCGCTATCCGGAAAATCCGAATGGCTCGCCGGAGGGTCTGACCGGCCTGTGCAACGACGACGGGCGGGTTACGATTGTCATGCCACACCCCGAGCGGATGTTGCGAGCAGTCAACTATTCGTGGTGTCCGCCCGAATGGCGCGAGTGGTCTCCATGGATGCGAATGTTTGAAAATGCCCGCGCGTGGGTCGATTAACGGGACTTGAGCGGCTTGATTCGCCCAATCCGGACCAAACAAAGACAGGAACCGAAAGAAAATGACAGAGGAAAACCCGGGAACGTCTAGCGGAGCTGAACATTCCAGCGCCGGCAACCCGGTTCGCGAAATGTTTATCCTGGCGCTTTTCTACCTGCCGCTGGGCTTCTTTTTGTGGTTTTACCTGGCCAGTGTCCTGATGTGGTTCCCGTCGCGTCTGTCGGACTGGGTTTTGACCGGATTTTTCCCGGAGTTGTTCGAACGCGTAGTGCAGTTTGGCTTTCAGCTCGAAATCCAGACCCGTGTTCAGCTTTCCAGGCAGGTTGAAGGCCAGTGATTCGCGCTGCCTGCGTCGCGAGACCTTGGTCTGGTTCCGGTTCGGATCACATGGTCCTGGATGACCAGCACGGGATTGGGCTGAACCGACCGGCATCGGCAGTGTCCATCAATGACGAAGCCTGGAACGAGCCCCTATAATTGCTGCATGAATCGTCTTGCTAAGGACCGACCATGAATAATCCGGGTTTAAGCGCGACCGACCAGACCGATCTGCTGCCGCAGGTCGGCGATCACCTGGAAGACCGCGCAACCGAACTGTGCCAGTTGCTGATCGATCAGAAGCGCCTCAAGGCCGACGATCTTGGTCGCGCGCGCACGTATCGCGAGCAGCACGGCGGCAACCTGCTGACTCTGCTGGTGCGGCTCGGTCTGGTGTCGGAGCGCGATCTGGCCGTAGCCCAGTCAGAACTGCTGGAAATGCCGCTGTGCTCGGACAAGGAGTTTCCCGAGCAGGCACCGGATATCGATTCGATCTCGATCCGATTCATGAAGCAACAGCACCTGGTACCGGTCCGGATCAAAAACGGCGTCATGGACGTGGTCATGGCCGATCCGCAGAACAAATCCATGATCAAGGCGCTGCGCATGGCCACCGGCCTGCAAGTGAACCCGCTGATTGGCATTTCGTCAGAAATCGACAACGTCATCGAACGCTTTTTCGGCGGTGGGCGCAGCGCCATGGGCCAGATTGCCGAGGGCCTTGGGTCCGAAGACGAAAGCGAGGACGAGGAAAACGTCGAGCACCTGCGTGACCTGGCCTCCGAGGCACCGGTCATCCGTCTGGTCAACCTGATTTTGCAGCGCGCGGTCGAGGCACGGGCCTCTGATATCCATATCGAGCCGTTCGAAAACCGGCTCAAGGTGCGCTATCGCGTCGACGGCGTTTTGCAGGAAGTCGAGGCACCGCCGTCACGCTCGACCGCAGCGGTGATTTCGCGCGTAAAGATCATGGCCAAGCTGAATATCGCCGAGCGCCGGCTGCCGCAAGATGGGCGGATCATGCACCGGGTTCAGGGTAAGGAGCTGGACTTGCGTGTCTCGACCATCCCGACGTCGCACGGCGAAAGCGTGGTCATGCGTATTCTTGACCGCGAGGCCGTGACGCTGGACTTTGCCAGCCTCGGATTTGCCGACGACACCCGCGACAAGTTCATTCGCGCCCTGGAAATGCCGCACGGCATCATCCTGGTGACCGGGCCGACCGGCTCGGGCAAGACCACGACCCTTTACACCGCGCTCAGCCAGCTCAATTCGCCGGAGCGCAAGATCATCACGGTCGAGGATCCGGTCGAATACCAGCTCGAAGGCGTCAACCAGATCCAGGCCAAGTCATCGATCGGGCTTAATTTTGCAGCGGCGCTGCGCGCCATCGTGCGGCAGGATCCCGACGTCATCATGATCGGCGAAATGCGCGACCTTGAGACGGCCAGGATTGCCATCCAGTCGGCCCTGACCGGCCACCTTGTGTTGTCGACGCTGCATACCAACGACGCTGCCGGCGGGATCACGCGAATGCTCGACATGGGTGTGGAGGACTACCTTCTAACCTCGACCGTCAATGCGATTCTCGCCCAGCGCCTGGTCCGGATGCTCGATCCGGTCACCCGTCAGGCTTTCGAGGCCCTGCCCGAAATGATTGACGAGCTGGGCCTGCGTGAATTAACCGATGCCGATCCGGTGATGCTGTACAGGCCCGGCTCCTCCGAGATCAACCCGACCGGCTACAAAGGCCGTTCGAGTATTCTCGAATTGCTGACGATGTCCGATGAAATCCGGCGCATGGTGATGCGGTCTGAGCCAGCGCGAAATCGGCGACCTGACCGGGCAGCTTTCGACCCTGCTCGGCGCTGGCCTGCCGCTGGATCGCTCGCTGGCGATCCTGGTCGAGCTGGCCGAAAACGAGCGGGTCGAGAAGATGCTGTCGAAAATCCGCGATCGCGTGCGCGAAGGCATCTCGTTATCGCAGGCCCTCGAAGAACAGCACGGGGTGTTTTCGCGCTTCTACATCAACATGGTACGGGCCGGCGAAATGGGCGGCGCGCTCGATCAGACGCTGGCCCGGATGTCGGAGTACCTGGAGCGCGCCAAGGAGCTCAAGGACGGCGTCGTCTCGGCCCTGATCTATCCGGCCCTGCTGGTCATCCTGGCAATTGCCTCGCTGATGCTGCTGATGGTCTACGTGATCCCGCAGTTCACGCCGATGTTCGAGGATTTTGGCGGCGAGCTGCCGTGGTTGACCCAGGTCGTCGTCGCAGTCGGCGATCTGCTCAAGAATTTTTGGTGGGCCCTGATCGGGCTGGCCGTGATCGTGGTTCTGTGGTTTCGCGGCCAGATGCGAACGCCGTCGACCCGCCTGGCCTGGGACGGCCGTTTCCTGCGTATGCGCTGGTTCGGCGACGTCATCGCCAAGATCGAAATGGCCCGCCTGGCGCGCACCACCGGCACGCTGCTGGTCAACGGCGTACCGCTGCTGTCAGCGATTTCGATTTCGCGCAACGTGATGACCAATACGGTCTTGCGGGCTGATGTCGCCGACGCGGCCAAGCGGGTCAAGACCGGCTCTCCGCTGGCGCGCGCGCTCAACGAAAGCGGCCATTTTCCGCGTCTTGCGTTGCAAATGGTCAATGTCGGTGAAGAAACCGGGCAACTCGACGAGATGCTGTTGAAGGTTGCCGACACCTACGATCGAGAAGTCAAAACCACGATCGATCGCATCATGGCCATGCTGGTGCCGGCGCTGACGCTGGGCCTGGCGGCGGTCATTGGCACGATCGTGATGTCGGTTCTGATGGCGATCCTGAGCATCAACGAAATGGTCGGATGAACCGGTGGCGCAATCCGTTCGCGATGCATTTTTTGAGAAATGTTTCCGCGCGATACGCTTTTATCTAAAGGTGAAAAGAAGATGCAGGTAATGAATATGAAAACGTCCTCTCACGGTTTTTCGCTGATTGAGTTGCTTGTGGTGCTGGTCATTCTGGGCTTGATTGCCGGCCTGGTTGTGCCCAATATCATGGGTCGTAGCGAGGATGCCAAGTCGCGCACCGCACTGGCCGAAGTCCAGCGCCTGTCGATGGCGGTCGACGAGTTTTATCTCGACACCGGGCGGGCCCCGCGCGAGTTGAGAGAGTTGGTCGAAAAGCCCGGCTCGGTGTCCAACTGGAATGGTCCCTACGTCAACAATTCCAACCTCAACGATCCATGGGGCGAGCCCTACGTCTATCGCTTCCCCGGAGAAAAGCGCGATGTCGATATCTATTCCCATGGTCGCGACGGCGCGCCGGGAGGCGAGGGCCCTGACCGGGACATTTCCAACGCAAATTAATGATCGGTCGTAACGCCCAATACGGACCGACGGGTCTCCGGGGCTTCAGTCTGATCGAGCTGATGGTGGTGATGATCCTGATCGTTGGCCTGTTCGGGCTGGTCGGAACCTCGATTCGCAAGTCGGTTGGCGGGGCCGAAATCCGCAACGAAGCGCGTGAAATTATCGCTGGCCTGCGGCATACCCGCGGCCAGGCCGTGATCAAACGTTCCGAGCAGGTTTTCCAGGTCGATGCCGACCGCAAGACCTGGCAGGCGGCCAACCGCGAACCGCAGGCATTGCCCGAAGGGCTGGATATTACGCTGACAACCGCCCGCTCGGAATTGACCGGCGAAAATGCCGGAGGCATTCGTTTTTACCCGGATGGTGCCTCAACCGGAGGAAGCATCACGTTGAGCGTCGAGGACCGAAAGTGGTACATCACGGTTGCCTGGCTAACCGGCGAAATCAGCAATGATCGACCGGAGGATGCGCCATGAGCCGGCCAGGGCTTTTTATTCCTGTCCAATCTTTCCAGGCATCGCGATTGGACCGGGTTTCGCAAAAGCTGCCTTCTAGCAGCCTGTCGGACTTGACCGATCGTAGCGAGGG
>JAIVHD010000273.1:5282-11562 GCA_020201235.1 Lysobacteraceae bacterium | reverse complement strand
ACCCCGATTGCACCGCCACGGGTTCTCAGGGCGGTGTCCGATGTGGCTCCTGACAAAACCATCTTTATCGCCGATACCGGCACTTCCACAGCCTGGGCGGCACGCCATCTGCGCGTCCGGCCAGGTCAACGCTTTACCTTGTCCGGCGGTCTGGCCAGCATGGCTATCGGGCTGCCGGGTGCGATCGGGGCACAACTGGCGTATCCGGATCATCGCGTGATCGCTGTGGTTGGTGACGGCGCGTTTTCCATGCTGATTGGTGATCTGGTAACAGCGGTGCGGTATGAGCTTCCTGTCGTCATCGTGGTGCTGAACAACGCCAAACTCGGTTTCATTACGCTGGAACAGGAAGCCAAGGGTTTGCCCGACTGGGGCACCGACATTACCAATCCGGATTTTGCCGCACTGGCCGAAGCGTGCGGTGCGGTCGGGATGACGGTCACCGATCCCGCCCAGCTCGACACGGTCCTGCAACAGGCATTGGAGGCCAACGCGCCGGTGGTGGTCAACGTTTTTGTTGATCCGGATGCGCTGATCATGCCGCCCAAAATTGCATTTGGACAGGCAATGAAATTCGGCATGGCGAAGATTCGCGAGGCTTTTGGTGCCTGAGCCGGCCTTGCCCCGCCTTATTTGCCACACAGTACGATTATCCTGAACCCACCCCATCATTGGAACTTTGACATGAGCCTGAATGAACAACAGCAAGCATTGTGTGAGAATCACAACTTTAATTTTTCTGATCTTTCAGCGCTGTTTATCAACTGCACGCTGAAGCCGTCCCGCGAGTCCTCGCATACAGAAAGCCTGATGCAGGTGGCGCAAACCATCATGACCCAAAATGGTGTGCATAGCGAGATGATTCGAGCCGCCGATCTGACCTTGCCATTTGGTGTCTACCCCGACATGCGCGAGCATGGTTTTGACCGTGACGACTGGCCGGCGCTGTGTGAAAAAGTCATGCAGGCCAACATTCTGGTCATTGGCACACCAATCTGGTTGGGCGAGGTTTCTTCGGTTTGTCGTGTCGTCATCGAGCGACTGTACGCCGAATCCGGCAAACTCAACGATCGCAATCAGTCAATTTACTACGGTCGCACCGGTGGCTGCATCATCACTGGCAACGAGGACGGCATCAAGCATTGTTCCATGTCCATCCTGTATGCGTTGCAGCATTTGGGCTACTGCATACCGCCGCAAGCCGATGCCGGCTGGATCGGGGAGGCCGGACCGGGTCAGAGCTACGGCGACACCGAGGAGGATGGTTCGCCGGTGGGTATCGACAACGACTTTACCCAGCGCAACACCACCTTCATGGCCTGGAATCTGATGCACATGGCGCGCCTGCTGAAGGATGCCGGCGGTATCCCCGCGCATGGCAACGACCGCAAGGCGTGGACGGCAGGTTGTCGCTTCGATTATGCCAACCCCGACTACCGTTGATAACCGTCCTGATCAATCGTTACGGAGCCAAGCGCCGATTGCCTGAATGACCATCTCAAACGCCCCGACAATTGTATGGTTCCGCAAGGACCTTCGTCTCCAGGACAACCCCGCGTTGGCAGCCGCGCTACACAGCGGTGCTCCGGTTGTCCCCGTGTTCGTGCATGCGCCGGATGAGGCGGGTCGCTGGGCCCCGGGGGCGGCGTCGAAGTGGTGGTTGCACCAGGCACTGCAGGTGCTCGGCGGGCAGTTCGCCGACCTCGGTGGCAAGCTGGTCCTGCGTCGGGGTGACAGCCTCGCCGAACTGCGGGACGTGATCGAGAAGTCCGGCGCGCGGCGGGTTTATTGGAACCGGCGCTACGAGGCGGCGCTGCGGGAAGTGGATGCGACGGTCAAACGCGCGCTGCGCGACGATGGCATCGAGGTCGAGAGTTTCAACGGTTCCTTGCTCAACGAACCACACACCGTCAGCACCGGCTCGGGCAATGCCTACAAAGTCTATACGCCGTATTGGAGAAAGGTGAAGGAGCGAAAGGTGGCTCCGCCAATCGAGATCGAGACCGAAGGGCTTTGTTTTCCCGACCAGTATCCGCGCTCGGTCGCGCTCGATTCGCTGGAGTTGTTGCCAAAAGTGCAGTGGTACCGGAAGTTCTACCCGCACTGGGAGGTCGGCGAGGCAGCCGCGCAGACGCGCTTGCGCGACTTTCTGGACGGCCCGGTAGCAGCTTACGACACCGACCGGGACCGCCCTGACCGCGACGGCACATCCAGCTTGTCGCCCCACCTGCATTGGGGCCACATCAGTCCCGGTCAGGTGCTGCATGCGCTGAGCGACGCGCACGACCCGCGCGCCACGGGCTCACAAACTTTCGCCAAGGAAATCTACTGGCGGGAGTTCGCCTACAACGTGCTCTATCATTTCCCACACACGCCCGACGCCCCGCTTCAGGAAAAGTATGCCGACTTTCCCTGGGAGACCGATCGCGCCGCACTGGCGGCCTGGCAGGCGGGCCGCACCGGCTATCCGATCGTCGACGCCGGCATGCGCCAGCTCTACGAGACCGGCTGGATGCACAACCGGGTGCGCATGATTGTGTCCTCGCTGCTGGTGAAGCATCTCCTGCAAAGCTGGAACGACGGCGCGCGCTGGTTCTGGGACACGCTGGTCGACGCGGATCTCGCCAGCAATACCCTGGGCTGGCAATGGAGCGGTGGTTGCGGGGCCGACGCCGCACCGTATTTCCGGATCTTCAATCCGATGATCCAGGGCAAGAAATTCGACCCCGATGGTCATTATGTCCGTCAATGGCTGCCCGAACTGCGCAAGTTGCCGAACCGATACATCCACGAACCCTGGGAAGCGCCCGACGGCATCCTGCGGCAAGCCGGGATTACCCTGGGAGAGGATTACCCCAGGCCCATCATCGATCACAAGCAAGGCCGCGAGCGCGCCCTTGCTGCCCTCGACCAATTGAAAAACGAAAACGCGTGACCCGCGTACGCAACCTCATCGTCGTTTTCGGCGACCAACTCGACCCCGGGGCCGCCGCCTTCGATGGTTTCGATGTCGACCGGGATGCCGTCTGGATGGCTGAGGTCGCGCACGAGTCGACCCATGTCTGGTCGAGCAAGCAGCGGATCGCCGTGTTTCTCGCAGCCATGCGCCACTTCGGCGAGGCGCTGCGCGAACGCGGTATTCGCGTCGAATACACCCGGCTCGACGATCGCAAGCAAAGCGAGCACTTGTCGCAACGCCTGACCACCGACCTGAAGTCGCTACGTCCTGATCAAGTCATTGTCACCCGCCCCGGCGAATGGCGAGTTCTGCGGGGTCTGGAACAGGTTTGCGAAAAGGCCACAGTGGCGCTGGAGCTGCGCGAAGACCGACACTTTTTCACCACCCCGGAGGATTTTGCAGCCCACGCCGACGGTCGAAAATCCCTGCGCATGGAGTATTTCTACCGTCAGTTGCGCAAGCGCTTCGACGTTCTGATGGAAGCCGGCAAACCCATCGGTGGCAACTGGAACTACGACAAGGACAACCGCGAAACGTTTGCCAAGAGCGGTCCCGAGGAGCCCAATGACGGTCCTCGTCACCGGCCCGACGAGTTGACCCGCGAGGTGATCGAACTGGTCAACGCGCGCTTCGCCGACCACCCCGGTTCGCTCGAACGGTTCAGCTGGCCGGTCACCCGGGCCGAAGCACGCCGCGACCTCAAGCAATTCATCGAACGGCGCCTGTCAAGGTTCGGTCGCTACCAGGACGCCATGTGGCAGGATGAACCCTGGCTCTACCACTCGCTGCTCAGTTCGTCGCTCAACCTCAAGCTGCTCGACCCGCGCGAGGTCGTCGAGGCCGCCGAACAAGCCTACTACGACGGCACGGCCCCGCTCAATGCGGTTGAAGGCTTTATCCGGCAAATCCTGGGCTGGCGCGAATACGTGCGCGGCATCTACTGGACACACATGCCCGAATATGCCGATCGTAACGCAATGGACGCGCGGGAAGACCTGCCGACGTTCTATTGGACCGGCGAAACCGACCTTGCCTGCCTGCGGCAAACCATCGGGCAGACCCTCGAGCACGGTTATGCCCACCACATCCAGCGGCTCATGGTGACCGGTCTCTATGCCCTCCTGCTCGGGGTGCATCCGAAGCGGGTCCACGAATGGTACCTGGCCGTCTATGTGGACGCGGTCGAGTGGGTCGAGTTGCCCAACACGCTGGGCATGTCGCAATACGGCGACGGCGGCCTGATGGCCTCAAAGCCCTATGTCGCCACAGGTAAATATATCCAGCGGATGAGCAATTACTGCGCGGCCTGTCCGAAAAACCCGGCCCGGCGCACCGGCGACGACGCCTGCCCCTTCACCACGCTCTACTGGGATTACCTGATCCGCCACGAAACGAAACTGCGTAAAAATCAGCGCATGTCCCTGCAGCTCCGCAACATCGAGCGTCTCGACCCGGGCGAACGCAGTGCCATCGCCAAAGTCGCCAACTCGATTCGGAAAAACCCGGCCGGTTGATTTACGAGCCCACTCACTGGATAAAATTGAACGCGCCGGAAGGTGGTGAATAAGCCAAGTTCAGCGGCACGCTGCGCGAGTCGCGAGGGCCGAGATGGATTGGCTTTCGAAGGCTGCTGTTAAATTGTGGGCGACGCGTGCCGTGGGCTGGTTTGGGCGGCGGGTTTTGGTTGGCCCCGGCTTTACCATGTAATTTTTTCGAGCGTTCGGTCGCCGTTGAATTCGCGCCAGTGCTCGGCGAAAGTCTTGCCTGATCGCGGGTGCTGGCGCTCGGGCGCGAGGTCGGCCAGCGGTTTGAGGACGTGGGCGTACTTCAAAATTTCGCCGCGCGACAGCTCAAGCTTGCCGAAGCGCCCGGCGTGGTCACCGTGCAACAGAATATCGATGTCGAGTGTGCGGTCGGCAAATTTGGGCAGGTCGCGCTGGCGGCCGTGGCGGTCTTCGAGCGCGGTCAGCCAGGCTTTCAGCGCCTCGGGGTCGAGTTCAGTGTGGACCAGGCAGCAGGCATTCAGGAAGTCGCTGCCATCGAAGCCGACGGCTTTGGACTGGTACAACGGCGAGCACAGGACCTGGCCGAACCGGCGCTTGAGCGCGTCCAGGCCCGAGGCCAGGTTGCGCCGGGCATCGACGTTACTGCCGAGGCCGAGATAGACCGGTTTGGCGTTGGGCACGTTTGTCTCCGAAGTTTCAGGATCAGGGTTTGCGGCCGCGCTCAATCATCACACCGACTGATTTGGAGCCGGTGACGGCACCGGGTTTGTCAAGCTGCAGTGTGAGCCAGGCGACCCCGAATTCGTTCAGGATGATGTCTGAGCAGCGCTCGGCCAGTGTCGTTTGCGCGGCACGCGCGATGTCGGCGCTCATTTCCAGATTTAACACCACTTTCTGGCGAATTTCTCGCTCCCAGTCGTAAATGCCGACCACGGTTTCGACTTCGAGGTCTTTTATAAATATCCGATCCATCAACGTACACCTTCCATTGGGGGCAGCTCGTCCAGCGGCCAGCGCGGGCGAACGCCGATTTCTCCATTCCGGGTGGCCGATCCGCGGCGGAACCAGCCGGCCAGGGCGATCATTGCGCCGTTGTCGGTACACAGCGCCGGCGGCGGATAATAGACCGTGCCCGGCGTTTTTTTGTCGAGTTCGGCCCGCAGTCGTCGATTTGCGCTGACGCCTCCGGCGACCACCAGCCGTTCCAGGCGCGTGGCCTTGAGTGCGCGCGTGCATTTGATTGCCAGAGTTTCGGCCACGGCGCGCTCGAAGCCGGCGGCGATGTCGGCGCGGGTCTGATCCAGGCCGGGCCCGTGGAGCCCGGTCAGCTCGCGCTGGATTAAAAGCCGGGTGTGGGTCTTGAGGCCGGAGAAGCTGAAGTCGAGACCGGGCCGATCCGTCATGGGCCGTGGAAAGGCAAATCGCGAGGCGTCGCCGGTCTCGGCCAGCCGGGCCACTTCGGGCCCGCCCGGGTAGGCCAGGCCGAGCAGCCGCGCGGTTTTGTCGAAGGCCTCGCCGGCGGCATCGTCCAGCGTCTCCCCAAGCAGACGGTAGCGGCCCGCCTCGGCCACCTCAATGAGCATGGTGTGGCCGCCGGAGACCAGGAGTGCGACAAACGGAAACGGTGGCGGCTGTTGTTCGAGCAGTGGTGACAGCAGGTGGCCTTCCATATGATGCACGCCGACCGCCGGACGCCTGATCGCGGCGGCATAGCTGACTGCGAAGCCGCCGCCGACCAGCAGCGCACCGGCCAGCCCCGGGCCTCGCGTCCAGGCGATCACGTCGAGCTCGGCTGTGCCGATACCGGCCTGGTCGA
>JAIVHD010000273.1:0-5215 GCA_020201235.1 Lysobacteraceae bacterium | reverse complement strand
GGTCGAGCACCTGGCGGACCATCGGCGCAAGCTTGCGCACGTGGTCGCGCGAGGCAAGCTCGGGCACAACGCCGCCGTAACGGGCGTGGTCTAGCTGGCTGTAGACCGCCTCGGAAATAATGCCATCGCCGTGCCGGTAGATGGCCACGCCGGTTTCGTCGCAGGAGGTTTCAATGCCGAGCACGGTCGAAAAGTTTTGCATTGAGCTAGCTTACCGCGATATACTGGTGAACTCACCCGTTTTTAAATGGTAAGTTGATTTCTATGCCCAATGTAAAAGTCAAGGAAAATGAGCCGTTCGAATTCGCGCTTCGCCGGTTCAAACGTTCTTGTGAAAAAGCTGGCGTCGTGGCCGAAACCCGCCGCCGTGAGTTCTACGAAAAGCCGACCCAGGAGCGCAAGCGCAAGAAAGCCGCGGCGGTCAAGCGGCATTTGCGGAAGCTCTCCAGAGACGTCACCAACCGTAAACGCCTTTACTGAGGCCGCAGCAGCCCTCGGCTGCGAATCTGCGGTGCTTTGCCCTCGCGAACCCTTAACGGAATCACCTGTCCGGTGAGGATGCGGGACCCGGAGAAAGGCTGCGGCTGCGGTCTGAGGGCGTTGCAACAGGTCGGTCGTGAATGAGTCGAGCTCAGCGTACGTGCCGCTTTTGAGTCGCACCTCATCACAACCTGGAGCGAGACGCCGAACGCCTCAGCGGCGCGCGCCACAGCCGTTCGTCTCTAGGAGCCTGTCGGATTTAACCGATCTACGCTGAGGGAAAGTCCGGTTGGAGCCCGATTTTTCGATCTTTTGAGGCCAATGGTGGGCCTATTGAACGAAAAAGAGCGGGAAATCTGGCCCAATCCGGCTTTTCCGCAGCAGATCAGCGCTAAATCCGACAGGCTCCTGGGGCAGCGCTCTCGCGCCGTAAACCCGTGGGGCCTGGTTCGCGAATCCTCACCGCAGTTGTTGTTCACCTGCGGTTCGCTCGGTCGGAAAGGCTTGTGTTTCTGACCTGAATTTTCCTGTCCAGAGTGGGAGGCTACCGTGTCCCTGAAAGAGCAAATCAACGACCGAGTCAAGCACGCCATGAGGGCCGGCGAGAAATCACGCCTGAAAGTTCTTCGCATGTTGACCGCGGCCGTCAAGCAGAGGGAAATCGACGAGCGCATCGAGCTCGATGATGCCGAGGTGCTCGCGGTGATCGACAAGATGGTCAAGCAGCGCCGCGAGTCGATCGAGCAATATGCTGCCGGTGGCCGTCCGGAACTGGCCGAGGCCGAGCAGGCCGAAATTGACATCTTGTCGGATTTTCTGCCCGAGCCGCTGGGCGAGGACGAACTGGCGGCGATGATTGACCGGGCGATCGCCGATACCGGCGCGACATCGATGGCCGACATGGGCAAGGTGATGGGGAGCCGCACGGCCCACCAGGCCACGAAACGCCCAAGCCACGGCACTTGGCGGCAGCTCGTAACTGCGGGGTGGTGAATCGGGCGGGATAAGGCCATTGGCTTTGCCTGGGAGCCTGTCGGATTTAACGTTGTTCGACTGCTGAGGAGCCGGATTGGGCCAGATTCTCCGCTCTTTTTCGTTACTAGGCCCACCAATGGCCTCAAACGATTGAAAATCTAACTCCAACTGGCTTCCCCTCGCAACGATCGGTCAAGTCCGACAGGCTGCCAGCACTCGCGAAAGCCGCGCCTCTGCCCTCTATTCGACCCCCGCAGTCGCTAAACTGGTGTCAATGTCCGGACTGATCCCAGAATCCTTTATCCAGTCCCTGCTCGAGCGCGTCGATATCGTCGACGTGGTCGGCCAGCGTGTGCCGCTGAAGCCCTCAGGCCACGAGCACAAAGCCTGTTGCCCGTTTCACGACGAGAATACGCCGTCGTTTTATGTCAGCCCGCAAAAGCAGTTTTACCATTGCTTTGGCTGCGGCGCGCACGGTACGGCGATCGGTTTCGTCATGCAGTACGACGGCTTGGAGTTTCCGGCCGCCATCGAAGCGCTGGCCGGAATGGTTGGCATGGAGGTGCCGCGTGCGCCCGGGGCGCGCCCGGACGACCGCCAGCGGCGCGAGCGCGAGGCGCTTTTCGGGGCGCTGGATGCGGCCCAGAACTTTTTCCGGGCGCGCTTAGGGCAATCAAAATCGGCATCGGAGTACCTGGCCAAACGCGGCTTCGATGCCCGCACGATGGATGAATTTGGCATCGGACTGGCCCCGGACGCCTGGGCGGAGCTGACCGACCACTTGCTGGAGCAGGGCTTCAAGGCCGAGGCGCTGGAGCAGGCTGGTCTTTCCTCGCGGGCGCGCAACAACAACCTGATCGACCGCTTTCGTAACCGCATCATGTTTCCGATCCACGATCGCCGCGGGCGCGTGATTGCATTTGGCGGCAGGGACCTGAGTGACGATGGGCCGAAGTATCTCAACTCGGCCGAGTCGCCGGTGTTTCACAAGGGCCGCGAACTGTACCGCCTGTTTCAGGCTCGCCGCGGCGGCTTGCCGGAGCGATTGCTGGTGGTCGAGGGCTATATGGATGCGGCGGCACTTTTTCAGTTTGGCTTCGAGGAGGCGGTGGCCACGCTTGGAACGGCGGTCAGTGCTGACCACCTGGAGCTGATGTTCCGCGCGACCTCGGTGGTGGTTTTCTGTTTTGATGGCGATGCGGCCGGGCGCCGTGCGGCTTGGAAAGGCCTGGAAGCAGCGCTGCCGGCGATGCGCGCCGATCGCGAAGTTCGCTTTCTGTTCCTGCCCGAGGGCGAAGACCCCGACAGTCTGGTGCGAGGCGAGGGTGCCCGAGGCTTTGCCGAGCGGCTGTCCAAAGCCGTGCCGCTTTCGGGCTTTTTGTTCGACCAGCTGGCGCGTCCACTGGATCTTTCGGCGCCCGATGGACGCGCGCGGCTGGTCGCGTTGGCCGAGCCACTTCTGGCCCGCTTGCCGGCCGGACCGTTCGCAGACCTGATGGCCGAAGAGCTCAAGCGCCGTGCCGGTCACTCGGGCAGTTGGAAACCGGTCGCGGTCAAGCGATCGCCGTCCATCTCAGGGTCTTCCGAACGGCCGCTAACTCCGGTACAATACGCTGTTGCCATTTTGGTGCATTACCCTGAACTGGTCGAGGCGGCGAAGGAGATTGCCCTGGACGTGCCCGGCGAGATCAAGGGGGTGCGTTTTTTAGCCCGCCTGATTGAATTTTGCACGGAAAAGCCCCAAATAACTACCGCTCAGGTACTGGAACATTGGCGAGACGCGCCTGAAGGGCGATTCCTTTCCGGCCTGGCCACGCGAGACCTGGCTGGTGGCATTGAACAGTTGCGGCCGGCGCTGGTCGAAGCGTTGGAACGAATCCACGCGCAATTGATCCGATCGAGAATCGGGCAACTGCAGCACTGTCAGTCGGCGGGCGGTCTGGGTGAAGAACAGGCCGCAGAACTTCGCCACTGGTTATCCAAACGCACCACCGGCGAAGCCGGCTCGAATGAGAAACCCAAGTAAACGTCTATGGAAAATGCGTCGAAAAAGCTGTTGGACACCGCTCCTCGCTCTTCGCTGAAGCTGCTGATTGAAAAAGGCCGCGAGCAGGGCCAGTGGCTGACTTATGCCCAGGTCAACGATCATCTGCCCGATGATATCGTCGACTCCGAGCAGATTGAAGACATCGTCAACATGATCAACGACATGGGCATCAAGGTGTTTGAAGAGGCACCTGAGGACCCGGATGCGCTGATTTTGAACGATTCGGCTTCGGCCGATACCGACGAGGCTGCCCAGCAGGAAGCCGAGGCGGCTCTGGCGGCGGTTGAATCCGAGCTGGGTCGCACCACCGATCCGGTGCGGATGTATATGCGTGAAATGGGCCAGGTCGACTTGCTCGATCAGAAGGGCGAGATTGAAATCGCCAAGCGGATCGAGGACGGCCTGAATGCCGTCAACCTCGCGCTGGCGCGCTTCCCCGGTACGGTCACCGTGTTGATTGAGGAGTATCAATCCTGGCGTGACGGGACGCAGCGGCTCAACGAGCTCGTTTCGGGCTTCATCAACCCGCAGCTGCTGGCCGAGATGGATCTGATTTCCGAAGACACCATGGAAGCGGCGGTCGCCGAAGAAGCCGAGTTCATTGTCGAACCCGAAGACGAAGACGATGAGGATCGTCCGGCACCGACCGTCAATACCGGGCCGGATGCCGAGCAGGTGGTCGGCTATTTCGAAGAGCTCAAGAAGTTCCACGAGCAGTTCATCAAGCTGTATGACCGGCATGGCGCGGGCGGCAAAAAGACCAACGACCTGAAAGACCAGATCTGCGAGCAATTCATGCGCTTGAAGCTGCCGCCGCGCATGTTTGATCACTTGATCGACCGCCTGCGGTTTCAGGCCAATATCACGCGCGATCTTGAGCGCCAGATTATGACAATCTGCGTCGATCGCTGCGACATGCCGCGTCGCGACTTTATCAAGAGCTTTGTCGACAACGAAACCGATCCAGAATGGCTGGAAGGCCTGCTCAACAAGCGGACGAAGTGGTCGGGCGCGCTTCAGGAGCACGCCGATGCCATTGCGCGCCTTCAGCGCAAGCTGACTCAGATCGAGAACACCCAGCGCATTCCGATTTCGGATTTCAAGGACCTGACGCGCAACATGTCGATCGGCGAGGCCAGGGCGCGCCGGGCCAAGAAGGAAATGGTCGAGGCCAACCTGCGCCTGGTCATTTCAATCGCCAAGAAGTACACCAACCGCGGCTTACAGTTTCTGGATTTGATCCAGGAAGGCAACATTGGCCTGATGAAGGCGGTTGACAAGTTCGAATACCGGCGCGGCTACAAGTTCTCGACCTACGCTACCTGGTGGATTCGTCAGGCAATTACGCGTTCGATCGCCGACCAGGCGCGCACCATTCGGATTCCGGTTCATATGATCGAGACGATCAACAAACTCAACCGGATTTCGCGTCAGATGCTGCAGGAAATGGGCCGCGAGCCAACCCCGGACGAGCTGGCGATCAAGATGGAAATGCCCGAGGACAAGGTCCGCAAGGTGCTCAAGATCGCCAAGGAGCCGATCTCGATGGAAACACCGATCGGCGATGATGAGGATTCGCACCTGGGTGATTTTATCGAGGACCTCAATATTCTTTCGCCGGTTGATAAAGCGACCACCACCGGGCTGACCGACACGGTTCAAAAAGTGCTCGGCGGGCTCACGCCGAGAGAAGCCAAGGTGCTGCGTATGCGC
>JAIVHD010000272.1 GCA_020201235.1 Lysobacteraceae bacterium | reverse complement strand
GAAAACGCTCAATTCGGCGAAATTGGCGGCCGTAGACGCGATTCGCGCACCAACTTGGTGCATATCCTCTTCGCGGCACCGCTGATCGCGGTGTACTAAGGTTAAGTCCGACAGGCTGCTAGGTGTAGCGATTGCTGAGCGTGTTCACGCAATTTGATGGTGGTGTTTTCAGTTTATCTGATGGGGCCTGACGAGATCGTCGCCCCGTTCATTGACGCGGGGCGGCGTGGTGTTGGCTAGAACGGCAGCGGATCGTTGAAGGGGGCTTGGTCGGGTGGTGGTTCCGGGATGCCAGGCAGGTGTTGCTGCTGGTGGTTTCGGGGGAGGGCCGGGTAGCAGTCGGTCTCTAACCGCTCGACCAGCGGCGTAGCCGCGCAGGACGCACGCAGTGCGCCCCGCAGGCCGGTCTTTCGGGGCCGCGAGGCGGTGCTTTGGCGGATGCTGAACGAGACGGGTGAGCGATGCTTAAGACCCATTTTAGTGTACGCTGCCGGCGTGCTTACTCAATGGGTGCGGGGTTGATGATCGACCGAAATCGAGGTTTGTGGCCCGGGGTGTTGCTGGCCGATTTTCGATTGCTGCAGGCTTTTCTGGCGCGGATGCCGGGTTTGGCCGGCTTGGCCGTGATGATGGCCGGATTGCTGTTTGGCTGGTGGCTGTACGTACCGGTGCATGAATTGCTGCACGTGGCCGGTTGCCTGATGGCCGGTGGTGAGGTTAGCCGTTTGGAGCTTGCGCCGCTGTATGGCGGCGATGTGCTTGAGGCGTGGCTGCCGTTCGTGGTTTCGGGTTCGGACTATGCCGGTCAGTTGACCGGCTTTGACACCGGCGGTTCGGACTGGGTGTATCAGTCGTGCGTGCTCCTGCCGTATGCGATTACAATCTTTCCGGGCTTTTGGCTTTGGCAACGCCTGATCGGCGATCCAGGCCCGGTCACCCATAGACATATGCTGCTTAGAATGGCCGCCGAAGCGGACTCATACAATTATTCGTAAAGGGAGAATCGGGCATGACGCAGGCACCCAGGATCGCAAAGGCAGGCTTTGGTGACGGAATCGGCTGGCTAAGTGGCGGCGGTGAGTTGCTTGGACGCGGTGGCGTGGCCCTGGTGCGAATTGCCGCGGTGCTGTTGGTAATTTCCCTGATCCAATTGCTGCCGGTCCTCGGCTTGTTGGTGCTGGGGCTGATATCGCCAATCCTGACTGCCGGAATGCTGAACGTATTTCGAGCCGTTCAGCGTGGCGAAAAGCCAGAACCGGCGCTGTTGCTGGCCGGTTTTTACGACCGGCGAGTGCGCTCCGGCTTGCTGATGCTGGGGCTGTTTTTCGTGATCGGGATTTTTGTGGCATTGGCGACGCTGACCGCCTGGCTGGCACCGCAGATGGATCTGCAGCAGCTTGGCGCGTTGTTTGGTGACCCCAACGCCGTTAACAACAACCCGGAACAGTTTTTTGCCCTATTTCAGGGGGTCAACGTTTTTGGCGGGCTGCTGCTTAGCGTGTCGGTTTTTGCGCTGGTGCTGGGCGCGCTGTACTTTGCTGTGCCGCTGGTCTTTTTCTGGCACTGGCCGGTCATGGCGGCCTTGCTGTGGAGCTTGCGCGCTTTGCTGGTCAACTGGTCGGCATTTCTCGGCTTTGGGCTGGTGCTGTTCGGTGCGTTGTTCATCATTGGGCTGGTGTTCGGCGTCTTTGCCGGCATCCTGAGCCTGGGCCTTGGGGGCTTCGGCGCACTGCTGGTGCAGGTTCTTTCGATGGTGATCTCGCTGTTCATCCAGCTCCTGGTTGCGGCCGCCCAATGGCTGGCGTTTGTCGAGATCTTTCCGGTCGATGCCTCCGGCGGGCCTGCCGAAGGTGCTGCTACCGGCCCGTCTGACAGTTCGATTGAGCTTTAAGCCCGATCAAGCCGGCGGCGTTGCGGGCGCCGATGCAACGTTGGGGTTGACCATCGGATTGACGGACCATCCATCCGCCAAATCGCCAGTAGATCAAGTAACATGAGTCGGTTGAACGATTGAACGATGGTTTTCGCAATTCAATGGATATCGCGACTGCAATGTTCGTCGTCCGTTTATTTGGTTTTCTATCAGGCGAAGGTTTACGGCTCTCATGTGGTGCCCATTCTGTAATCATACCGATACGCGCGTGGTCGACTCGCGCTTGACCTCCGACGGTTTTCAGATTCGCCGACTGGACCAGGTCGCTTACGTGCGGTTTGCCTCGGTCTATCGCCGGTTTGAGGACGTGCAGGCTTTTCGCGAGGAAATCGAGCGCCTGGAACGCGAACAGCCCGAAGGTATTGATGCCCGCCAAATCTCGTTGCTGGGTCAGCGCGATGACTGACCCGGCACGCAAGCCCGGCGATCGGCTGGTCAGCCGACCGCTCGACCCGCCAGATTGCCGGTCGGGCCGCCGGGCAGCAAGCGCGGCCGCACGCTGGCGCCGTTTTTGATGTGACCCGATTCGAGGCGCACGATCATGCCCACATGGCCGAGGCGCTGCGCTTGGCCCGGCGAGGTCTGTGGACGACCGAGCCGAATCCGCGCGTCGGCTGCGTGATTGCAGGTGCCGGGAAAGTGCTTGGCCGCGGCTGGCACGAGCGCGCCGGCGGTCCGCATGCCGAAGTCATGGCGCTTGGCGATGCCGGCGAGGCGGCCCGTGGCGCGACCGCCTACGTCACGCTCGAACCTTGTTCGTTTTACGGCCGCACGCCACCGTGCACCAACGCGCTTTCAGAGGCCGGTATCGCCCGGGTCGTGTGTGCGATGGTCGACCCGCACCCGCGCGTGGCCGGTCAGGGCCTGAAGCAGTTGCACGCAGCCGGAATTGAGGTGCGCTCGGGCCTGATGCAGGCCGAGGCGCGCGAACTTAATCCAGGCTTCATCAGCCGCTTCGAACGCGGTCGGCCGTGGCTGCGGGCCAAGCTGGCAGCGTCCCTGGACGGCAGAAGCGTAGGTGCCGACGGCCGATCGATGTGGATTACCGACGAGCCGGCCCGGGTCGACGGTCATCGCTGGCGGGCGAGGGCCGGTGCTATTTTGACCGGCATCGGAACCGTGTTGGCCGACGATCCCGGTCTTGATGTGCGCCTGCCCGGGTACCGGGCGACGCCAGTCGTCGTGGTCGTCGACAGCCGCGCCCGGATGCCGGCCTCGGCCCGTATTCTTTCGAGCGGCGCGCGTGTGATTCATGCCTGCGTGCCGACTGCCGGGCGTTCGCCGGAGGGCTGTGAAAGGCTGGAAATCGGCCCCGGTGATGCTGGCCGGGTCGCGCTCGGGCCACTGCTCGACGCGCTCGCCGGCTACGAGATCAATGAGCTGCACGCCGAGGCCGGGCCGACCCTGAGCGGCGCGCTGCTGGTCGCCGGATTGGTTGATGAATTGCTGGTGTATCAAGCCCCTTGCACGATCGGCGCGGATGGCGGCGCGATGCTGCGCCTGCCCGGGGTGGAAAAACTCGACCGACGCCTCCATTTCACTGTGCTGGAGTGTCGCAAGGTGGGCCCGGATTGGCGCTTTCGATTGAGCCCGGTCGTTGCATGAGTCGGTGCCTGCCAAGCAATCATCGCGGCCACGGATCGTGACGCGAGTCGGGCGGGCTGAATTGGGCGCATGAGCGCACACAACCGGCCCCGTCCGGGTGGCTGCAGCGGCGACCACAGCCAATCAATGAGCCGAGGAGTTTGCTGATCATGTTCACCGGCATTATCAAAGGTTTGGGTGCCATTCGAAGTACCGCGCCGAGCGCCGGCGGACGCCGGGTGGTGGTCGAATCCGAGGCGCTGGCCGGATTTGGACTCAACACCGGCGACAGCGTCGCGGTCAACGGGGTCTGCCTGACCGCACTTGAACCCGGCCCGGACTCGTTTGCGGCCGATGCCTCGTTCGAGACTCTGAAGCTGACCACGCTGGACCGTCTCGAACCCGGTTCGGTGGTTAACCTCGAGCCGGCCCTGAAAGCGGGCGACGCGCTCGGCGGCCACTGGGTCTCCGGGCACGTCGACGGCGTTGCCAGGCTGGTCGAAACCGAGGTTTTGGGCGACAATCGCCGGATGCGCTTTGAAGCGCCGCCGACGTTAGCGCGCTATATTGCACGCAAGGGTTCGGTGACGCTTGACGGCGTCAGCCTGACGGTCAATGTCGTTGACGGCTTTTTTTTCGAGCTTAACCTGATTCCGCACACGCTGGCGGCAACCACCCTGGGCGATCTCGCCGCCGGCGACCCGGTCAACCTGGAGGTCGACCCGATCGCGCGTTACCTGGAGCGCTTTATGGCGCTGCGCGACACCGACGAACAACGAGGCTGATGCATGCAATTTGACACCATTGAATCGATTCTCGAAGACATTCGCGCCGGCAAGATGGTGGTGATGCTCGACGACGAGGACCGCGAAAACGAGGGTGACCTGATCATGGCCGGTAGCCTGGTCAGGCCCGAAGATATCAACTTTATGGCGCGCTTCGGGCGCGGTCTGATTTGTCTTTCGCTGACGCGCGAGCGCTGCAAGCAGCTAGGCCTGCAGCTGATGGTGCGCGATACCGATCGCCACCACCAGACCAATTTCACGGTCTCCATCGAGGCCGCCGAGGGCGTGACCACCGGCATCTCGGCCTATGACCGGGCTCACACCATCCGAACGGCGGTACGCCCCGATGCGCGGCCCGAGCACCTGACCCAGCCGGGTCATGTCTTTCCGCTGATGGCCCAGCCAGGCGGCGTGATGGCGCGCGCCGGCCACACCGAGGCCAGCCTCGATCTGGCGCTGTTGGCCGGGCTGGAGCCGGCCGGCGTGCTGGTCGAAATCCTCAACGAGGACGGCACTATGGCGCGTCGACCAGAACTGGAAGTTTTTGTTCGCGAGCACGATCTAAAGATCGGCACAGTGGCCGATCTGATTCGTTATCGGCTGGGCACCGAGCAGAACGTGGAGTGCATCCACAGCCAAACCGTCGGCACCGCGCATGGGCCGTTTGAATTAAAGGTTTTTCGCGACCGGATCAATCAGAAACTGCATTGGGCACTGGTCCGGGGCGAGATTCACGCCGACCAGCCGTTTCCGGTGCGGGTGCACGTGCCCGAGCTTTTGGGCGACGTGATCGGCATTGTCGAGCCGACCTTTGGCATGCCGCTGGATGCCGCGCTGGCCGATATCGCCCGTCGCGGGTGCGGCCTGGCGCTGGTGCTGGGCTATGATGAGAACGATGAAGAGCGTCTTGCCGGTCTGCTCGGTTCGACGGCCAAGGCCGATGTCGATGTCGACAAGGGCCGAGCCGCCAGCGAGCTGCGCAACTACGGCATTGCCGCGCAGATTATCGCCGAGCTGGGCATTCGCCGCATGCAGGTATTCGGCGCGCCGAAACGGCTGCACGCGCTGGACGGCTTTGGCTTGGAAATTACAGAGTACGTTGTGCCCCGGGAAGAGCAGCAGGCATGAATGAAATCGAATCGCCGACCGCCGGTCAGGGCCGCCGAATCGCGATCGCGGTGGCGCGTTTTAATATGGAAATCACCGATATGCTGCTATCGGGCTGCCGCGCATCACTGACCGACCAGGGCGTGGCCGACCGCGATATCACTGTGGTGCGCGTGCCCGGTGCCTGGGAGCTTCCGCTGGTTTGCCGGCAATTGGCCGATCGCGGGTGCTTTGATGCGGTCATCGCGCTCGGTGCTGTGGTGCGCGGTGAAACTGCGCATTTTGAATTCATCAGCGGCGAATGCGCGCACGGGCTTCAACAGGTCTCGCTGACCACCGGCGTGCCCGTCGCGTTTGGCGTGCTGACACCCGAAACGGGCGACCAGGCGCGCGACCGGGCCGATCCGGCGCGCAAGAACAAGGGTCGCGAAGCTGCGCTTGCGGCGCTGGAAATGGCCGGCCTTAGAGACCAGATCGGCTTGATCGGGAGCACATCAAGTGGCACATAGTCGGGGCAAGGCCAGCCATTCGTTCGAGCCGCGCCGTCGTGCCCGCCGGCGGGCGCTGCAGGCACTTTATCGCTGGCAGCTCAACGACGACCCGGCAACCCGCATCATCGATCAGTTTCTTGAAGAACAGAACTTCGACGAAGTGGATGCCGTTTACTTCGAGCAGCTGGTGCGCGAGGTCATCGCACAAGGCGAACAGCTCGACGAAAGGCTTCGTGCGCACATCGCGCGGCTGGATTCCAGCCTCGACCAGATGGAGCGGGTCATCCTGCGCATTGGCGCGACCGAGCTGATCAATCACCCGGAAGTCCCCTATCGCGTGGTGCTCGACGAGGCGGTCGAATTAGCGCACCGTTTCGGTGCCGAGCAGGGTCATTCATTCGTCAACGGCGTGCTCGACCGGCTCGCGCGCGAATTGCGATCGGTCGAATATACATCGACCCAATGACCATGAAGGGCCGCTACCGGTCAATCAATCAATCGATTGCGGCGGTCCGCCGGCGTTGACGGCAAACAGCCGCGCCAGGTCGATAACGGCGACCGGGTCCTCGCCATCCTCAAAGCAAGCCAGCAGATATTCGCGCGGAAACACCGGGTCGGCCGGCGGTTCGCGGTCCTGGCCGGCACCAACCTCAATTGCCAGCGGCGGTGTTCGTATTCGAATCGCGACATATTCGGTTTCGTCCCGTTCCGGATCGGGCTGCAGCGCAATAACCGCAGCATACGCAAGATCATTTTCGGCACCGTTTCCGGCGCCGCTGCCGGTTGCGCTTGCCAGCGGAATCAGGCGGCCGCGCCAGGCCAGAATCTCCCGACACCAGCGCGGGCCAATCGGCAGTCCCATGGCGTTGACGTCGTGCAGGACTTCGACAAGATCGTTGCGCGCGATCGCGATCGAAACTTGGCCGGGTTCAAGCCTCCAGGCGTGGACCGGATTCATGGCTTGCCTCCACGCGCCCAGTGCGCGGCCAGCCATGGGCCGATTAATGCGGCTCGGCTGATCATGACCGGCAGGCCGTCGACCAGCAGTCCAATGCCTTCAATCGGTGGCCGTCGTCGGGCGAATACGGCAGGCCAGGTCGTGCCGCGCGGTTGTTCATCGGCAGCCAGTATTCTCACGCCATCGCCCCACAGGCCCCAGTTGGCGTTTTCGTGTTGGCCGATCAATACAAACCCGGTCGTGCCGCTCCAAGAGCCGGGGCGCAAGCCCTCTCCTAACCGATAAACCGGAATCGGTCGATCGCCATCGGCCAGCCAGGCGGCAGCGGCTTCGCGCGGTAACGCGGCTCGCAGTCCGCCGGCTTGCTCGATGCGCTCGACGTCGGCCGAAGGAAGCGCGATCCGGTGATCATCCCATTGCAAAAGCACCCAGGTTGCCGTTCCCGGATGCGGCAGTGCCGCCGACTCGGGGGCATTCATGCCGGCAGCGACTCGCGACGATCGATCACGACGCGTCTGATCAGTTCTTCCAGCCGCGCCTCCTGGTAGGGTTTGGTCAGGTAGTGGGTGACACCGACCCGGTCGGCTTCCTGCTTGTGTTTGGCCGTCGAACGCGATGTGATCATAATAATGGGCAAGTCGCCGGTCTTTTGGTCGGCCCGCAGGTGGGCGGTCAATTCGAGTCCGTTCATTCTTGGCATCTCCAGATCCAGCAACAGTGCCT
>JAIVHD010000437.1 GCA_020201235.1 Lysobacteraceae bacterium | reverse complement strand
ATCCGAGCCGGTCTATGCGGAATTTCAGGCTGCATCGAAATCGGCAGGACGCCCAACCTCGGAACTGATCCGTGAAGCCATGGAACTGTACCGACGTGAGCGCTTGCGCCCGGTCGGTGACCTGACCGGCTTCCGTCCGCGCTCGGCCGGCCGGGTGTTTCGCCCGTTGACGGCTGCCGATGACCTGCTGGATGAAATGCTGGAACGCGACTTTTGATTGGTCTGGATACCAGTTTCCTGGTGGGTCTGACGATTCGGGAGCACCCTGCGCACACGGCCTGCCGGGAGCTGTTTGAAACCGGCATCCGAGGCGTGGAATCCAGCGGCGCGATCTGCTCGCAGGTGCTGGGAGAGTTCGCGCATGTCGTGACTGACTCACGCCGATTCTCCCAGCCTCTTGCGATGGAGGAAGCGCTGCAGATCTGCGACCAATGGTGGCGGGCGGGTGAATGTCGCATCGTCGAGCCAACGCAGCACTCTTTTCCTCTGTTCGTCGACTGGATGCAGCGGCATCGATTGGGGCGCAAGCGCGTTCTCGATACTTTGCTCGCCGCCAATTACCACAGCGCGGGCATCAAGCGAATCGCGACCACCGACTGGCGCGATTTCAAGATCTTTGGTGTGTTCGACATCATTCATCTGGCCCATTGATCCAGAGCGCAGCTGCCGGCTGGCTCAACCGGAGAAACTTGATTCTGTCCCTCATCAGCGGCGTTCCAGCTTCACCAGCGCGCTCCCCAGCCCGGCCAGGTAGATCGGGCCGCCTTCGGTGGTCAGGATCATGCCGGTGAACAGGCCCGGCAGCGGCGACCACATATCCGGGCCCATTATTTCCAAGCGTGGCTCGCCGCTTTGCGTGCGACGCTGCCATTCGGCGAAAACGGCCTGGTGTTCGGGGGTTTCGGGATAAAAGGCTCTCACCCAGTGGCCGGATTCAGGATCGACCACCAGCAGGGCGTTGGCGATCGGCGAGGCCACCCACAGGCGGCCCGAGGCGTCGAGTTCGATGTTGTCAGGGGTCGGCAGTTCGGCGACCACCCGGCCATCGGAGAGCTCGCCGGACTCAGTCCAGCGACCGCATATCGACCGCCGCAAACATCCGCGCTTCCGAATCGGGCCCGCTGTTTTCCGTCGACTGGGTAAACCAGATGGCGCCGCTGCTGTCACTGCGCGCGGCGTTGGCGCCAAATTCATGCTGATAGGCGAGCTCCACGTGCTCGCTTTCGGTATTCACGCGATAGATGGCGCCGGTGAAGATATCGGCGACCAGTACGTGAATCCCGTCCGGCGCCATTGCCACCCCGTTCGGGCCGGCACTGCGGTCTGGCGGTGCATGGATGTAGCCGGCTGAGGCGAAATCACCGAAGGGCCGCTTGGTCCCATCTGGATCAAGTGCCGCCAGCCCGTGCACCTGGTCGGCGACCAGCAGCGTACCGTCGGCCAGCATGACGCCATCTTCGGGACGCAACAACGAGCCGTCGGCTGGAAACAGGGCGACCTGTTCGTACGCGTTTGCCAGCGAATCGGACCCATGCCTGGCCACGCCTGGATCAGTTGTCATGGTGGCGACCAGAGCCGCGGTGTCGGTGTATTGCTCAAAGGCCTTGAGCTGTCCATCCCGCACCGTCCACGAATGGACAAACGGAATGTCGAGCACCTGTCCGGTGGCCGGCCATGTCTGCCCATAGCGGCCGAAGACGACCACGCGGTTGCCTTCAACGACCAACTCGTTTGGCGTTGCCGTGAAATTTTCCCAGTCGCTCAAGAGGCGCGCAAACAAACCGGTCACCACGGCCTCCGGCCCGATGTAGGGATTCAAGTCTGCGTAGGGGTTGCCTTCCGCCTCGTTCCAGACGATGTCCGACGCCATCAAGGCGACGAAGCCCTCCACATCGCCTGCGGCGAACAGGGTATAGACGCTCTCGACCACGGCACGGGGTTCTGCCGAAGCAGAGGTGTCGGCCTGGACGGAGCAGGCCACGGCAAGGGCGAACAGAGTGAGACAGATTCGTTTCATGGTGGAGTTCCTTGTGTGATTTTCGGGCGGCTCAAATGGTCAGCGTAAAGCCGCCATCCGGCGTGAGCGTGGTGCCGGTGATGTAGCTGGCCGCATCGGAGCATAAGAAAACAATGGCCTGGGCAATCTCGTCCGGTTGGCCGGCGCGCTGCAGGTGCACGCTGGGCAGCGCGTGTTGGTCGTAGAGCTCGTCACCGATCTCCTGGCGCAAGCGCTGGTGCATTGGTGTGTCGATGATGCCCGGGCAGACCAGGTTGACCCGGATGCCCTGCGAGGCAAGCTCGGCCGACACGCTGGTGGTCAGGCCGATGAGTCCGTGCTTGGACGTGCAGTAGG
>JAIVHD010000051.1 GCA_020201235.1 Lysobacteraceae bacterium | reverse complement strand
GTTTTTAGGTGTTGGCTTGTGGTTCATAAAAGTGTCCATCATCATCTCCTTTACTGGCGTGAGTTCCGGCAAAGCCCCGCCATGCGCGGCCTGTCCGGCAAAGTCAGGCAAACCGTTACCGGTCCGCAGAATGCAACCTTGCTGTTGCATTAAGTGATCAAGCGCAAAGCGCGACTTGCAGATCGCGATGCTTTGCCTGCTCCGGCAGCTTTTCTTGATCGACAAGTTGAGCATGACGCTAAACGAAGCGCGCGTATGTGCGACAGCAAACACCGCGGCGCGTCAAGTTCGTATTACCCCGGCTTATTCACCACCCGATCGTCGCGAGGTGGTTCCAGGTCCCGTGGATACGGCGTTTCGCGACCGAGCGCACCGGAAGCGTACTAGCCTGTCCGTTGAGGATGCGCGACCGAGCGAAACGCTGTAGACGCGGGGCCTGGGGCCGCCGCAGTAGATCGGGTGGTGAATAAGCCGGGATTACCCCGCCTTATTCACCCACCGTGCCGTCGCGAGGGGCCGACAGGTCCTGTGGCTGGGGCGTTTCGCGACGATACGCATCGGATGCGTGACCGAGCGAAACACGCCAGACGCGGGGCATGGTGGGTGCCACAGTAGGGGGGGTGGTGAATCAGGCGGGCTCAGGGAGCCTCTGAGCACTATCACAACCAGAAGTATTCAGCGCTTTCCCAACATTCCCGTGCCGGAATTCCCGGCACGGGTGTCGCCAACTTGCTACAGCTTCTGGAGGTCAGGTTTAAATCTTTGCAGAATCTGATCGAGAGGTGTAGTAGGACTCGATGCTCGAATTCCAGGCGGAGTCTGCCATATCTGGCCAGCTTTCCTTGTCAAAGCCCGGGGCCTTCTTGAGACGCTCGGTTTCGATATTTAGGGTGAAACGCTTGTGCTCCCGATCTTGCTTGAGAGCCTGCCAGGGCACCGCGAACAGGCGATCACCCATACCCAGAAACCCACCCGAGGAAACCACAGCATACCGAATCTTGCCGCTCTCCAGATCCAGCATGATGTCCTCGATTCTGTCAAGCTTGTCTTGCTTCAGATTGCACACATCATCGCCGATGACCGAGGTGGCACTCAGCAATGCAGAAGCAGAATTAATCCCATTAGCTGCACCATTTGCAGACATTGAACCATTGTTGGCGGGATTCATGATGTTGCCTTCTTGACATCGCGCTTGGCGTTGCCGTAGGCGACCTCGGCCTTGCCTCCCAGATTCTGTCGTTTGCCTTTGTTCTCCAGGCTTTCGTTACCGGTAACCTTGCCGGCAGCTTCCTTGAGTTTGCCCTTGACCTGGTCGGTACGACCTTCGACTTGATTCTTGTTCATTAGTGATTCTCCAGGTACTGATTCGAGTGCAAATCTGCTCCTTGCCATAATCTGACGGAGATGCAGAGTCAAGCCAGTAATCTATTACAGTTGCGTTCGGTTGTCTGTGCGCTTCGACACTTTTAACCCGGCTTATTCACCACCCGGTCGTCGCGAGGCGGTTCCAGGTCCTGTGGCTGTGGCGTTTTGCGACCGAGCGCACCGGAGGCGTACTTGCCTGTTCGGTGAGGATGCGCGGCCGAGCAAAACGCCGCATACGCGGGGCCTGGGGCCGACGCAGTAGATCGGGTGGTGGGATGTAACCCCGACCTACGAAATCGATCCGCGCCAGGCGTAGGTCGGGGTTGCATCCCCGACGCGGTGCGTAAACGGAGCAAAGCCGTCGGGGATTTGACCCCGACCTACGTAGCGGTCCGGTGGGGAGCATGACCGTTTCAGACTCCCCAGCCACGTCACGCGGCGGTGCCCCGTGACGGGAGGGGCGGAGAATACGGCGGGGGAGTGGCTTAGTTTTGATCTTTTTTGGCGTCGTTTTTGGCATCACCGTACTTGGCTTCAGCTTTGCCACCATGCTTCTCGGCCTTACCCTCATACTCTGTGCTCTTATTGCCCGTTACTTTGCCGGCGGTTTCCTTGGTTTTTCCTTTCGCTTCGTCGACTCGACCTTTAACCTGATTGTCATTCATGATTTGATCTCCTGATGATGATTGGGTACCGGTCCTGCTTCCATAGCCGTTCTGGCTTGAGGCAGGTTGAGGCTAACAGGATCGTCTGATTTCGATTTTATTTCTGTGCGCTGCGCAACAGAAGGAGGGTATTCTTATCGGCAGATGCACACGCCCGGATCATGCAGGGGTTGATCACGGGGATTGGATTCATCGGTGGCGGGGCGATCCTCAAAAGCGGCGGCAACGTGGAGGGTACCGCCACAGCGGCAAGCCTTTGGGCTACGGGTGCGATCGGCCTCTCGGTTGCCTCACATCGCTTCGAGATCGCAATCCTCATTAGCATCACGACGTTCATGACACTGCGCTATCTCAAGCCGCTGATGGATTCGACCGGGCCGGGTCGGTAAAGGCGTCGGCCTTGCGACTTGAGCTACGCTTTAACCCACCTTATTCACCACCGTGAGGATGCGAGACCGAGCGAAACGCCCTGGGCGCGGAACCTGGCGGCTCCGCAGTAGGCAGGGTGGTGAATAAGGTGGGTTTAAATAAAAAAACCGCCGCTGTTTCCAGCGGCGGAAATTCCTACAGCCTGAAATAACCAGGTCGTTAAAAGTTACCGATTACGTACAGCGGTCTTTGGGTCACTTGAGTATTGTGGTGCATCCTGCAAGCTCTGTTCGGTCAGGTTGACCCACAGAGTTGTTTCCTCACCTTCTACACGTCGTTCGATCTGGTCAAACGCGATTGCGACATCATGTTCGCCAATTCCCATCCGACCACCGACACTAATAATCGCTGCAACTACCTGCCCATTGTTATCCAGAACAAGGTTGCTGATTTCGCCAATGGACTCGTCGCTTTGGCGGCTTTTTACTTCTTTGCCGACCATGCTGTCTGAATGGAAGCCTTGGGTCGGCAAGGTTTTCACGTACTCAGACTTGCCTCCAGCGGCTTCGCCTGTGTTGGCAGTCTGGTTAGAAGACTTGGCAGCAGGCTGCGCTGCAGTCCGGTTAGAGGGCTTGGCAGCAGCATGGGTGGCAGTCTGATTAGTAGCCTTAGTCGGAGTCTGGGTAGCAGTCTGGGTGGCAAACTGCGTGTCAGGCTTATTGGTACGCTGATCAGCTGATTTGTCCGAACGCGTATCGTCGCGCTCCGAACCGATCATGGCTGTGGATCGAGTGGACCGTTCGCTTTTGTACTTCGGCGCGTCGTCCAGGCTTTCTTCGGTCAGGTCTACCGACAACTTGACTTCATCTCCTTCAATACGTCGATTGATCTGATCCCACTCGATCGCGACGTCGCGCTCACCCATTCCAAGTAGCCCGCCGATACTGAGAATTACTGCGACCACCTGGCCATCTTCATCTAAGACGAGGTTGCTGACTTCACCAACAGTCTCGTTGTTACGTCGGTTGGTTACTTCCTTACCGACCAGATTGTCTGAGTGAAAACCACGTGCAGGCATGGCATCGAGATAACCGCGTTGGGTAGTGCTGAGAGCTTTCGACTTGTCTGAAGCCATGGTGCGCTGCTCAGCGCTTTGATTGCCAGGATTGCCAGTTTGGGCATCGGCAATAGGCATGCCCAATGCCAGGACTGGCAACAGTACGGCTGAATATTTCAAGGAGCTAAGGGTATTCATAAATGTTCTCCAAATTTTTCGGCGAGACGGAATTGTCACCCGACGCCCTGCTGCCGACCAATCGAGGTCCGTCGGCAACCAGGGAGACTAAGTATTGATCGATGTCGTCGCCGGGTCTGTGCGATGACACACTTTTTTTAAATCAATTCAGAACCATCGGCGATTCTTCCAGGATCTCGAAACCATCTGCAAATACGATATCGCTCGTGCAGCTTACATTCACATTGGTTACATCGGCACCGGCAATGGTGCCCGTGGCATTGGCAATGCTGCAGTCGTGGTTATCGGGCAACCGGGGTGCTGTGACGCTGTAATTCGCACCATCTGCCAGACCTGCGGCAAAGGTATAGCTGCCATCCTGATCAAACAGCAACATCGAGCCGTTATTGAGTTCGAGCACCAGACCCGGAAGCTTCAATCCGTTGACCATGCCGCCGACGGTATGTCCGGCGCTGCGATAGCGACCGACCCGCCAACTGGGAATTCCGCCGGCGGTGGTGAAAGCACCGCCAGCAATCCGTTCCCCGTTAAGCACGGTCAACGCAAAGACCGCCCCGTCCACGCCTGTCGCGGAAGGGCCAGGCAGCGCCGTCCAGGCGCTGTTGTCCCAGCGCGCAATTCGATTGACCACCACACCACCGGCCATGACGAATTCGCCGCCGACGATCAGGTCACCTTCATGGATGGCCAAAGCCCAGACCGAGTTGTCCACGCCGGTACCCGAAGGACCCGTCAACGCCGACCAGGCGTTGTCGTTCCAGCGCGCAATCCGGTTCACCGTCAGCCCGCCGGCCACGCTGAAATAGCCGCCGGCAACCAGGTCACCGTCATAGACCGTCAGGGCCAATATGTCGTCATCCACGCCCGTGCCCGCAGGACCCGCCAGTGCCGACCAGGCGCTGCCGTCCCAGCGCGCTATACGGTTGACCACCACGCCGCCGGCGGTGGTGAATGTTCCGCCGGCGATCAGGTTCGTATTGTGCACCGTCAGGGCAAACACCCCGTTGTTCATACCCACCCCCGAGGGACCGGCCAGTGTCGACCAGGCACTGCCGTTCCAGCGGGCGATACGATTGACCGTCACGCCGCCGGCTGTAAGGAATGCGCCAGCCGCGATCAAGTTGCCGTCATGCACCGTCAGGGCAAAGACTGCACTGTCCATTCCTGTTCCTGAAGGCCCCGACAGCGCCGACCAGGTGCTGCCGTCCCAACGGGCGATATTGGCGACGGGCACCCCGCCGGCGGTGGCAAATCCGCCGCCCGCAATCAGGTCACCTTCATGCACGGTCAGAGCAAACACCCCGCTGTCGACGCCGGCGCCCGTAGGGCCTGTCAGTGCCGACCACTCGCGGCCGTCCCAGCGGGCAACATGGTTGACGATCACGCTGCCAACCGTGGTGAAATTGCCGCCGGCGATCAGGTCGCCTTCATGGATGGTCAGGGCAAAGACCGACCCGTTTGCACCGGTCCCCGTAGAGTTCGCCAGCGATCGTAAGGGCAAAGACCGTTTCGTCCACGCCCGTACCCGCCGGGCCTGCCAGCACCGACCAGGCAGCACCGTCCCAGCGCGCAATGTGGTTGGCCGTCAGCCCGCCGGCGGCGATGAACTGTCCGGCGGCAATCAAATTCCCGTCATGGACCGTCAGGGCAAAGACCCCGCTGTCCGTTCCCACCCCGGAAGGGCCTTCCAGCGCCGACCACGCGTTGCCATCCCAGCGGGCAATGCGGTTGACAGTCAGGCCGCCTGCCGAGATAAATTGACCGCCGGCGATCAGGTCGCCGCCATGCACTGTCAAAGCCCAGACCGTATTGTCCACGCCCGTTCCCGAAGGGCCCGTCAGCGCCGACCACGCGCTGCCGTCCCAACGGGCAATGCCGTTGACCGCCAAACCGCCAGCCGTAGCAAATTCTCCACCGGCGATCAAATCACCATCATGGACGGTCAAGGCAAACACCGAGCTGTCTACACCGACCCCCGAGGGCCCGGCCAGCGCCGACCATTCGCTGCCGTTCCAGCGGGCAATGTGATTAACCACCTGCGCGCCGGCGGTCTTGAAATCACCCGCGACCACCAGCTCGTTTTGATAAATCACAGAAGCGGCCACGGCAAGGTCCATGCCCGGCCCGTAAAAGTCCTGCCTCCATTCAAACGTTGCAGAACTCCCGCGCGTTTGTGCCAGTATTTGCGACCGTTCGCTCACCACCCGCCAGGTCAGTGGTACCTTGTGGTCATTGCCCGGATGCGGCAGCAAGGTCATCGCCTCGGTCAGCTCGACCGGAGCGCTTGTTGCGACAAAATCCTGATTGTGCGTTTCTACGCCGACTTCTAGCGTGACCGGCAACAGCCCTGACCAGCCCAGTGCGCATATGATCTGCACAAGAACCTCGATCGCGCGGTTCATTGAACGCTTTCTTTGCATCATTAGCTTCATAATTAGGCACCCTCAAGCGGCAGCATAGTGGTTGAATTGACGGCAAAATTAACGCCAAGCAGTTCTGCTGTCGGTACGCTACCGCACTAAGGTATAGAAGTACCTGATGGTACGTATGTCAGCGATTTGGAAAAGCAACCGCAGATTACTCAGATTCGCGCAGATTATTGGTGGGTCGCTGTAAAACGGTTAATTCCAACAAAGACAATAATCTGCGTGAATCTGTGTAATCTGTGGTTCCAGGGTTTTGTGTCTCGGAATGGCTGAGTGAACTCCGTAATCAAGTAGAAGTAAGGCGGGCGCGAATCTTCTTCAACCCCGGCACGATTCCAAACTTGATCAGACGGATGATGCGCCCCCGGAGCGAACCGGAACAACTGATGAACCAATGATGTGAGCGCGCGGTGCGGGTCCAGTGTCGCTTGAAGTGATCCTCTTCACCCAGCAGATCGATCTCCTGCTTGCCATGAGCCATGTAGTGCTGAACAATCAGGTACAGCAGCATCAGTCCGGGTGAGGCTGCTGCCTGTGCATCCCTAAAACCGGACTTCAGGGAATAGATGCTCTTGCCGACTTCGATCGACAGATCAAACGCAATGCGCTCACCGTCCAGAGTCAGGAAATGCAAGCGCAGCATGCCGCGCTTGGACATCCCCTCGACCATTTGTTTATAAAACTGCAGGACATTAGCGATTGACTGCATGGCCGAGCCGCGCTGCCCTTTCCAGCCATCTGCCTCGATCGCGCAGGCAGCCTCCAGGGCAGCCGGCATCTCATATGGATCGGCCACGATCTCTAGCGCAGAGTGTCCGAGATGCTTCAACCGCCAACGCTTGCGACGGATATCCCGCCTGAAGCCTTTCGAACGATCGGCCAGATAGCGGTTCCAGTTCGTGCGCAGGTCAATAAAGGGAGAAACCTCGGCCTGCCACAGGCCAAATCGGATGCCGTCGGCATCTGCCTGCTCGGACAAACATTCGAGTGTCGGTGACTTCGAAAGCAGACGCGGAAGTTCGAAGATGTCCCATTCTCGCCGGGTTGCGACAATATGACGCCATATGGCTTCCATTACCCCTTTAACGTCCGGCGCCAGCAAGAGATCGACGCGAGGCGAGTGATCGTTCGCCAGTGCACCGAGTCTGCGCACCGACAAGCCGTATCGTTTCTCCCGACTCAGCATCAGCGGCAATAAACCAACCAGCCTCGCGCCGTTCCAGACCGTCACGATTCGGAGTTGCCCGGGCCGTCCGAATGCGGTCCACCAGGCCTTGATCCATTCGGGCTGCATGAATGGCAGCGAGGATTCAGCAACACACGCCAGCTCTCGCCAGGCCGGCTCGATCCCGGAGACCAATGCAAGATCGTCCAGCACGCTCACTGCAAGATTTGTGGTGCCCGGGGTCGAGGTTGAAACATCGGTCGGGGCATCGAAGAGCACAGGTGCCATAGCGCACGGTGCATCGGCAACCTTCATGTTGAAGGTCGCCGGCTTCGGTGCGCGATACGGTAGCGATAGCAATCGCAGGCAGCCGTTTCCAGTTCATGCCGATTCCCGATCACGATCTGGCCTCGGCGATAGTTGATCAGACCAAGCAGTTGCAGGTGGGTCGCGGCGTTGGTCACACCACTGCGACGAACCCCAAGAAGGCGCGACAGCGTGCTTTGTGTCAATAGAATCGGTTTTCCAGGATGGCGATCGTCAACCTCAAGCAGAAAACGCGCCAAACGCGCTTCCAGCGTATGGAAACGGGCGCACAGGACACCGCGCGCAGCCACGCTAAACAGCCTCGACAGGTATTCCAGGTGCATCATCATCCAGTGCTCGTTGTCGGCGAGTACGCTTCTGAACACCCCGACGTCGACACTGAGCGCCCGCAAGGTCTCCGGAACATACACATCGAACAGGAGTTGATCTAGCCCGGTGAACGATTCCCAGCCGAAGACACCTTCCGATCCCACCAACCCAATCTGCATTTGTGATTTGGTGGCGTCGGTTACGACCAGCGAGGCATAACCGCTCACCGGAAAATAGACGCGCGTGAGTTTGTCACCACACCCGGCAAGATGAACATCACCCTCAAAACGTGCAAACTCCGAGACCGCGACAATACGCGCTAGATTCTCTTCAGCAAGACCTCCGAGCAATCGGTTTTCTTGAGCAGCTACGCACGCTGGACTCGCCAGGACGCTCAGGGAAGTGGGCGCAACCGTGGCCATCACTCAGGCTGGAAACGCGCGCTCTCGCGCTGGATTGAGCGACGGACCAGACGACAACGCACGATGCTGGAACCGAACTCTCGCAGGGGTTTCCAGCGCAAAAACTTCAGGTTGCGAATCGGCACGGTCTCGAGCCAGTCGACGGCAAGCGGGCTGTCTGCAACCATCCGCTCGAAATCAGCGATTCAGATCTGGTTGAGGCCGCCCTCGACCTCCGAGAAGCAGCGTGCGCCGTCGGATCGGAAGCGGGCCCGCCAGCCGATCATCGCGGCTTCGGTAAACACCAGGTGAGCCCAGGGAAAGACCGAGAACAGGTGGCCACCAAATGGATGCAACCAGGTCGGACCGAAAGAAACCACGACCTCACCATCGGGCACCAGCAGTTCGTTCATATGCGCCAGGATGCCGGCAGGGTCGCTGAAATGTTCGAAGGCGTCGATACTGATGACCACATCGGCGCGCTGTTGCGTGCTCTCCACAAAGTCACAGCGCGCGGAGACGCCGCTGCGGGCGGCGCGAGCCCTGGCTTTGTCGAGCAGGCGGGGCTGGATATCGACGCCGATGACCTGGCAATCGGGCACCTGTTGGGCGATTGTGACCGCCTGGAGGCCATCGCCGCAACCGAAATCCAGAATGGTCTTTCCTCGTAAGCTGGCCAGAAAGTCCGGGCCGAAATAGCGCTCCAGCTTGAAGTCCTGGTCTGTTTCGCATGCACCATCGCCTTGTCGCGGAGCCGGCGCAATCGCTCTGAGAAGTGCATTTCCCAAACTTCCACCGATCAATCCCATATTCGTTTCACCCACATGCTTGCTTTACCCAGGAGAGCTTGCCGATCGTGTCGGGTCTGCTCGATTTCGATTACCTGATCGAGAGGCTACACGAGGCTCAAATTTCGCACTGTGCGGCGTCGAACATGTTGTTTTTTAATTCAACGTTCGCAAGCGTACAGATCTTGTAACGCGCTTACGTAAGGATTGGCCCCTCACTGATTGAACTGACTTACAGGAAAGCACATGCTCAGAATTGTAGATACCCCCACAAGTGCTATGGAGCGGTCCAGAGATTCAGTGCCCGCAAATCCAGTCGATCGTTCTCCGATACTGGCCTCACGCGGACAAATGCGGCTCGGGCTGCTGCGTCGGCTCATGCGCCAGCAAAGCCTGCGGTCATTCGTGTTGCTGGCCGGGATCGAAATCGGCCTGTTGCTTTTGGCACCGTGGGTCGCGGCCCGAATCCGGTTTCCCGGTGATGCGGCTTCGCTGTCAGCCGCCATGGAATCCATTGCGATCACCAGCGTTCTGTTTGCAGCAACGGTCTGGTTGTCGATGGTGACCCTCGGGCTCTACCAGCGGCACAGTCATGACCTACCGAACGTATCCAGCGGGACGCTGGTCCGCCTGGTTCTCTCCGTAGCCGCAGGGTCGCTTGCGCTGATGGTGCTCTATTCGGCCATGCCGGGCTACTCAATGGGCTGGGAAATCTATATGTTTTCGATCTTTTTTGCTTTTCTATTGCTGCTCGTCTCGCGGTTCGCCTTTGCTTCTTTGTCCGGCGGCAATGCATTGAGGCGCCGTGTACTGCTTGTCGGTTCGGACAGCACGTCCCGGGCGGATGTGGCCGACACATTGGCACGAAATCACTGCAATCGCGTCAGCATTGTCGGCATCGTACCGCCGGAACAAACCATCGGACGATCCTCTCCGGCACCGATAGGACAACGGCACCCGGAGCAGTCAGGGTCCCTGCTGGATCTGGCATTCGAACGTCAGATCGACGACATCGTTGTGACCACGAACGATTTGCGTAATTGCCTTTCCATGGACGAACTGATGAGCTGCAGACTGGCCGGGATCAGTGTTTTTCGCCTCGATACGTTCTACGAACGCGAGTTGGGCCGGGTCATGCTGGAAGGCCTGCGGCCATCGTGGTTCGTCTTCACCAATCACTTCGATCGCTCCGTAATGCGGCGATTTAGCAAGCGAGCTTTCGACCTGGCCGCTGCGGCCATGGTGTTTGCGCTGGCCTGGCCGGTGATGCTGCTGGTCGCTCTGGTCATCTGGATCGAGTGCAAGGGCCGCGAGCCGGTGCTGTATCGGCAGGAGCGCGTCGGCGAAGGCGATTGCATCTTCACGCTTTACAAGTTCCGAAGCATGCGCTCGGACGCCGAAAGCGACGGCGTGGCGCGCTGGGCCAGTACCGACGACAATCGAGTCACGCGTGTCGGCCACTTTGTGCGCAAGTTCCGCCTGGATGAGCTACCACAGCTCTACAACGTCTTGCGAGGCGATATGAGCATGGTCGGCCCCCGGCCGGAGAGGCCGGAAATTGTCGCCCAGCTTAAGCAGCAGATCCCGTATTACGGACTTCGGCACAGCGTCGCGCCCGGTCTAAGCGGCTGGGCACAACTCAGGTACCCCTACGGTGCCTCGGTCAAAGACGCCGAAGAGAAGCTTCGCTACGACCTTTACTACATCAAGGAACAAAACATGCTGTTCGACCTGGAGATTCTGCTTCAGACCGCCGAAGTCGTTCTGTTCCGGCGGGGAAGCCGATGACCGTCGCCGTCGTGGTGCTGGACAACCTGAGCACCGGCAGCGCCAATGCCGTGCTGTACGGTCACCTGGTCGAGGGCGACGTCGGCGACAAGAAACTCCTGCACGCACTGTTCCGGGAGTATCGGTTCGAGGCGGTTCTTCATTTCGCCGCCAAAACGGTCGTTCCCGAATCTGTGGCCCGCCCGCTCGACTACTACGACACCAATTCAGCCAGGGCACGCACGCTGATGGCGGCCTGCGTCGAGCATGGCGTCAAGCACTTCATCTTTTCGTCCACGGCCGCCATCTACGGAGAGCCGCCCGATGGCGTGGCATCCGAGCAATCCGCGCCGGCCCCGCTCAACCCCTACGGCCGCTCCAAGCTGATGTCCGAATGGATGCTGCGCGATGCGTGCAGCGCCTCTATGATGCGCCATGCGATCTTGCGTTACTTCAATGTCGCCGGCAGCGACGCGGCCGGACGCATCGGGCAGGACACGCCACAAGCCACCCATCTGGTCAAGGTGGCCTGCGAGCATGCGACGGGCCAGCGATCGCACGTGGAAATCTTCGGGACAGACTACGACACGCCCGACGGCACGTGCATCAGGGACTACATCCACGTCGAGGACCTGGCCACCGCACACCTTCATGCCCTCGCCTACCTGCGCAAAAACAATGAGTCGTTGACCGCAAACTGCGGCTACGGCCACGGATACAGCGTTCGCGAAGTTCTGGAGACGGTAAGCCGCGTCAGTGGTCGAAAGCTCGACATCCGTGAGACGGGGCGCCGTCCCGGCGACATGCCCACGGTCGTGGCCGACAACCGCTGGATTCGGAAGCACCTCGGCTGGAAACCCCGAATGGACGACATCGAGCTGATTGTCGGTTCCGCCTGGAAATGGGAAAAACACCGGAACGCTCTGGAATCGCACGCGCGACTCCCGCTCAGCCTGAGCCTGCAGTAGGCACCGGAGCAAACGATGGGCATGGAATGAAAATGCGGAGAAACACGGCACTAATAACCATGACCACCGGGCAAGACTATGCCGTTTGCGCCCAATCGCGAATTGATGGTGCGCGAGGGCGAGTTTGACGCGCAGATCCGCCACCTGGCGACAGACTACAACTGCCTGTCGCTGCCCGAAGCAGTCCGGCTGTTGCAAGACAGAAAGCTTCCCAAGCGTTCCGTTGTGGTTACTTTCGATGACGGCTACCTGGATAATCTCACGCTCGCACTGCCCATTCTCAAGGCTTACGGCGTGCCCGCAATGCTTTATGTCACCACCGGCTTCGTAGATCACACGAGTAATTTATGGTGGTATGAGCTGGAATTTATCATCCACCACAAACAACGGCTGGATTATTACTGGGACGGCAGGCACCGGACGGAAAATACCGTTGGCAATCACAGAAAACGGCTGTGCTTTGTTCGACTCAGCCGAATGCTCAAGCGCATGACCCCGGTCAATCAGGAGCAGTTCCTCGAACAACTGAGGAGCGGATTCACCCCGCTCCCGTTTTCGTATCGGGATCATCTGCTCGACGCAAAACAGGTTGGGGCGCTTGCAAACGATCCGCTGATCACGATTGGCGCTCATTCGCACCACCACCCGGTATTCAGTTCCCTCAATAACGCTCAATTGCGACGTGAATTGCTAAGCTCGACAAAACTTCTCGAGCAATGGGTCGGAAGACCCGTCTCGCACCTGGCCTATCCTTTTGGCGGCCGAAAACAAGCGGGCCGCCGCGAGTTTCGCATTGCCCGGGAGCTGGGATTTGCATCGGCGACGACCACGCGGATGGGCCACCTTCATTCATTTCATGCCACACAGCTGCACGCGCTGCCGAGAATTGCCGTCGGGAATGGCGACACAATGACCAGCTTCAGATGGAAACTCAGCGGCTTGGAATGCCTGATGCGCAGACCGTTCGCGCGAATTCTGATCTGACCCGCAGATCGCAGGAAACGTCGATCGCAGGAAACCTCCAGGGAACTGCGGTCTCGACGTCAATCCCCACCCGAAAAAACCACCCCTGGGCCAGATTTCCCGCTCTTTTTCGTTAAATAGGCCCACTATTCGCCTCAAAAGATCGAAAAATCTGGCTCCAACCGGACTTTCCCTCAGCGTAGATCGGTCAAGTCCGACAGGCTGCTAGACCCGTCAATCGGCCTCCCCGGCCGCTTCGGGCGGTTATTTTTTTGTTTGTGCGCTCACGAACACTGAGCCAGCATTCACGATTTAACCCCCTTCGCGTGAGATGCCTCTCCTAAGTCATTCTTTTTATTAGCGTTTTAGCGTAGATTTTCAATCCGATCACTGGAATAATCTCTTGCCAGCTCACTGTTTGCAGACAGGGGGCGCAAGCGGCGCACCAATCCACATGCGCCAAACACCTTCACGCAAGAGGTCATTTAATGATCATTTCCGGCAAAAGATCGTGTCTACCTTTTATGTTGTTTCTCGGATTGGCAAGTCCTGCCATTCTTGCCGATTCTTACTTCGTACGTCCGGATGGCGGCACTGCACAACAGTGCACGGGCTTGTCTGACCAACCCTATCCCGGAAGCGGGACCAGCCAGGATTGCGCATGGAGTCATCCATTCGTTGCCCTGCCACCAGGCAGTGCGCCGAGAATTTCCGGTGGCGATACGCTCCTGATCGGGGAGGGCGACTACCGAATGGGCCACGGCGCGCCATCGGCCGATCGCTGCGCCCTGGACTGGTCATGGGACTGTCATATGCCGCCGATCCCGAGCGGCCCTTCTGCCGATCAGCCGACGCGAATCCTCGGCACCGGATACGACCAGGGCTGCCCGGCCGCGCCCAAACTCTGGGGCACCGAGCGCGCCCGCACGATCCTGAATCTCGAAGGCAGCTCCAACGTGGTGCTGGCCTGTCTTGAAGTGACCGACCACGCCAGCTGCATCGACTTCCATTGTCATAACGGCCAGTGCGGCGGCCAAGTGGCCGCCTGCAACCGAGCCTCGGCACCGTGGGGCGACTGGGCCTCCACCGGCGTTACCGCGACCGATTCGAGCAACGTGGTCCTGCGCGACGTCAACATCCATGGCATGGCCAACCAGGGCGTTCGCGCAGGCCGATTGTCGGACTGGACCATGGACCGCGTCAAGATCAATGCCAATGGCTGGGCCGGCTGGGACGGCGATATTGGCGCCGACAGCGCAAACGCCGGCACCCTGCTGTTCGTAGATACCGAAATCGCCTGGAACGGCTGTGTCGAAGACTGGCAGACCGGCGACACCTTCGGCTGCTGGGGCCAGGGCGGTGGCGGCTACGGCGACGGCCTCGGCACCGCAGATTCCGAAGGGCACTGGATATTCGAAAATGCCCGGGTTCACCACAACACCTCCGACGGCATCGACCTGCTCCACATGCGTGACGGAGGACAGATTACCGTGCGCAGGTCGCTGATCGAAAGCAATGCGGGCAACCAGGTGAAGGTCTCGCGCAGCGCGCTGATCGAGAATTCGATCATCGTCGGCAATTGCGAGTTCTTCCAGGGCGAGGGCAACATGCACGACTCCGATCACTGCCGCGCACTGGGCGACACGATCTCGGTCGGGCTGGAAGCTGGCGGGCAAACGGACCTGATCAACAACACCATCATCGGGCAAGGCAACTGCGTAATCAGTGGCGGTGGTGGTGACAGTCAATCTGTGCTGACACTCGCCAACAACGTGATCATCGGCTCCCCCTACTGGCATGATCCGGGTCAACAGAGCTGCCTGTACTACTCGGGATCCGGCGAACAGATCGTCTGGCAAAACAACCTGGTCAAGGACGTGATCCCGGCCTCGTGAACGGTTCTTTGCAGTCGTTTAACGCCGAGCCCACGAGCAGCAGCGCGCTGATCGCGGCCGCCGATGCCGGACATGCACCGGCAAATGACTTCCATGGTCTGTCGCGCGGTGGCGGTGGCGGCCCGGACATCGGGGCAATCGAGTACGGCACCGAGGCGGCACCGGTCGAGCCTGATCCCGAGCCGCTTTTGTCGTCCGGGTTCACTTACCAGTGTCAGGGTCTGAGCTGCCAGCTCAGCGCCAGCATGGACAACCGTAGCGAGCTTGCCTACGAGTGGTCCCTCGGCGACGGCAACGCGAGCACTTCAAACATCGTCGAGCATGTCTACCCGGCTGGTGGTACCTACATCGTTCAGCTCAAGGTCACCGACACCAGCAGCGGACTCTCCAGTACGACCAGCGACACGCTCTCCGTGTCCGGCCAGGCGCTCGACCAGCCGACCATCAAGCTCAACGCCAAGGCATTCCAGCGTCCCAATGGCAAGCGCTTCGTGCGTCTGAGATGGAGCGGCATCTCTACCGATATCACCGACATCTATCGCGATGGCGTCCTCATTGCCAGCACGTTCAGCTACCACCTCTATTCCGACCGCCGCGAAAGTGACGATCCGGACCAAATGACCTACCAGGTTTGCCAGAGCGGCCAACAGAGCTGCTCTGAGTCTGTGCTGGTTAATTTCTAGTTGACTGATCTGCCCGCGCCGTCCTGGCGCGGGCCCCTTGTGCACTGCGAGCGCATCGCTGCGCCCGCCAGCCGTCAAGTCATGACCTGTAGTTCAGCATCTTCACAACCGTGAGAAGCCTTTCCATGAAATCAACCCAATCATTTTCCCGCAGCGCTGTACGTGCGCTGGTCTTTCTGTTGCTGTCGCTGCTGGCATCGGGGGCCTGGGCTGCGACCTACTATATTCGCGCTGACGGTGGAACCGCCAGCGAATGTAATGGCCGGAGCAACCAGCCGTACCCGGGTAGCGGAACCAATCAAGACTGCGCCTGGGAACACCCGTTCGTCGCGCTGCCGCCGGGGGGGTCGGCCAGGTTCGCCGGCGGTGACAGCGTAATCATCGGTAGCGGAAACTACATGATGGGCGTGGGCGCGCCAGGTGCCGACAGTTGCCACCAGAGCTGGTCCTGGGAGTGCGCGATGCCGCCGATTCCAAGCGGTCCCTCGCCAAGCCAGAAGACACGCATCCTGGGGGCCGGTCACGAAAGCGGCTGCAGCAATGCGCCCGAGTTATGGGGTACGGAACGAAGCCAGTCCATCATCAGCCTGGACGGGAGCTCTAACGTCGAGCTTGCCTGTCTGGAAGTGACCGATCATGCCAGCTGCATCGACTTCCATTGTCATAACGGCCAGTGCGGCGGCCAAGTGGCCGCCTGCAACCGCGACGCGCCGCCTTTCGGCAAGTGGGCAAGTACCGGCATCGTTGCTCGCGACTCCAGCAACGTGGTCCTGCGCGACGTCAACATCCATGGCATGGCCAACCAGGGCGTTCGCGCAGGCCGATTGTCTGACTGGACCATGGACAGCGTCAAGATCAACGCCAACGGCTGGGCCGGCTGGGACGGCGATATTGGCGCCGACAGTGCAAACGCCGGCACCATGCTGTTCGTGGATACCGAAATCGCCTGGAACGGCTGTGTCGAAGACTGGCAGACCGGCGACACCTTCGGCTGCTGGGGCCAGGGCGGTGGTGGCTATGGCGACGGCCTCGGCACCGCGGATTCCGAAGGCCACTGGATATTCGAAAATGCCCGGGTTCATCACAATACCTCCGACGGCATCGACCTGCTGCACATGCGTGCCGGAGGACAGATCACCATCAGCGGGTCACTGATCGACAGCAATGCCGGCAACCAGGTCAAGGTCTCGCGCAGCGCGCTGATCGAGAACTCCATCATCGTCGGCAATTGCGGCTTCTTCCAGGGCGAAGGCAACATGCACGACACCGATCACTGCCGTGCGCTGGGCGATACGGTCTCGGTCGGGCTGGAAGCCGGCGGGCAAACGGACCTGATCAACAACACCATCGTCGGGCAAGGCAATTGTGTCATCAGCGGTGGAGGCGGCACGTCGGACTCGCAGCTGCTGTTCGCAAACAACCTGATCATCGCCAATCCCTACTGGCATGATCCGTCGCAACAAAGCTGCCTGTATTATTCGGGTTCCTCCGAACAGCTCGTCTGGGATTCCAACGCCGTTTACCAGGCCCGCCACGGTGCCTGCCCCGGCGACAGCCTGTGCAGCGGCACACCCGGCATTGAGAATGCAGCGATCGACGATTTCGACGGCTACCCGCTGGCTGACAGCCTGCTGATCGACGCGGCCAATCCCGGCCTGGCACCGGAAACCGACTTCTTCGGCAATTTAAGAAGCGCTGGCGGAACGCCGGATATCGGGGCCATCGAGGTGCTCGGCGAAGTTGACCCGGGCGACCTGATATTCAGCGACGGCTTCAATTGACCCGCCAAAGCGGACCGCAGATTTCGCAGATTAACGCAGAAGAAAATCATTCCAGATAAAAAATCTGCGTGAATCTGCGTAATCTGCGGTTCCCGGGTTTTTCCTCTGTGGGCGTGGCTGAGTGATCTACATCAGGTAAATTTCCGGATAACCGGACCGATCCAGGGCTTGACCCGGCGCTTGCCGGCTTGAAGGCCGGCGTCGGTACGGCACGCCCAACTGCCC
>JAIVHD010000050.1:1262-12427 GCA_020201235.1 Lysobacteraceae bacterium | reverse complement strand
CTTGCCAAACCAGCCACGCTCCGAGACCACGATCGGGTCATGCCGGAAATCAATTTGAAACCGTCTCTCGTCCAGAAGCACCTGGTCAATCGACATCCCGCCGCGATTCAACGCAAAGCCCACGCGTCGCCAAACGCTGGCGGCTTCGTCGTCAACCTCCAGATACAACCCGGTCGAGCCGAAGCGGATTCGCGAGCGGGCCTGCTCGGCCTCGGCCGACGTCGGCACGCTGGGCGGCAGTTCCTCGGTACCCTGGGCCGACAATTCCGGCAGCGAATACCCCGGTATCTCGAAAACCCTGCGGGTTTCAGGCGAACTCAGGCCGTCCGGCACCTCCAGCGGCTGCAGCTCCGCGCTGGTCACGTAGGTCGGCTGCTCGGGCAGAATCAGGCTACAGCCCGCCTGAATCAGCAGCAACGGGACCCACATCAGAATAAGCGTTCTTGGATCGGGAAATGCCTGTAAAAAATTCATGTTTCGTTAAAAACCTCTGACGATTCCGGCACGCTCGTGTTGGCGTTAAGAGTTCGCAGCAGCATGCTGCCCGCTTCGTGGAAATGCGATGCCAGCGGCACCAGCGGCAAGCGGATTCCCGGACCAATGCACCCGATTTCGGCAAGCATCCACTTAACCGGAATCGGATTCGGTTCGACCGACAAAAACGCGTACAGCGACTCGAGCGAACGATTCAGAGTACGTGCCTGCTTGAATTCACCCGCCAGAGCCAGCCTGCACAATTCGGCGATCTGCTCCGGAACCACGTTGGCGGCCACCGAAATGACCCCGCTGGCACCCTGTTCGATCGCCTGCGCGGCGCTTGGGTCGTCGCCGCTGTATACCATAACGCCGGCCGCACGCAGGGTCCGCACGCGCTCCATGTCGGCCACTGCTTCCTTGATGGCAACGATATTCGGGTGCCCGGCAAGCGCGATCGTCGTACCCGGATCGAGATCCACGGCGGTTCTCGATGGCACATTGTAAAGGATGACCGGCGCTGCACAGGTATCGGCGATCGCCCGATAGTGGCGCTCGAGTCCGCGTTGCGGCGGACGATTGTAAAACGGCGTGACCACCAGCACCGCATCCGCCCCGAGGTCAGCGGCCCGAGTGCTCTGGGCAATTGCTGCCTCGGTCGATGCCGATCCCGTCCCGGCAATGACCGAGCATCGACCGCTGAGCGTATCGAGCGCGGCCTCAAGCATCCAGTCGCGTTCGGCCGCATTCAGCGTTGCCGATTCACCGGTGGTGCCTCCGACCACGACACCGCATGTACCTGCCGAAAGGTGCCGTTTGAGCAGTCGCAACCAGGCCTCGCGGTCGAGCGCACCATCTTCGTGCATCGGCGAAATCAGCGCAACGATCGAGCCTTGGGGTAATTTGTCACTCATCTTTTTCATCGACACGGCATACTACTGAAAGCCTTGCAGGTTGACCTGTATTCTCCTCAACCGCTTGAGGCGGGTCTTGCAAGAAAACGCTGGGAAGTATAGCAAGTTTGTGATTTAACATAATTTAATTGGAATTCATAACCTTGGACAATCAACCCGTGGAATCCTCCGCCCTGCCCGCGACCGGCAGCGACGATCTCACCCTCCAGGCTTTTCGCGGCACACCACTGGTGCTCTATTTCTACCCGCGCGACAATACACCCGGATGCACCCGCGAGGGGCTAGCATTTCGCGATTTATTCGCACAATTTCAGTCTCTGGACTGCGCAATCGTCGGGGTCTCGCGCGACAGCCTGAAAACCCACCAGAATTTCAGCGCTAAACACGGGCTCGTATTTCCGCTGATCGCCGACTGCGACGAAATCCTGTGCCGGCAATTCGATGTCATTCGCGAAAAGAACATGTACGGGCGTAAAGTCATGGGAATCGAGCGGTCGACCTTTTTGATCGACCAGCACGGTTACATCGTGCGCGAATGGCGTAAGGTCAAGGTGCCCGGCCACGCCGAGCAAGTACTGCAGGCCGTGCGTGACCTGAATTGAACCGTCGCGCGGCCCCGGTCGCCCGACACTCCATCCGCCGCCAGCCAAAAGGCGTGAAATGACTTCTCCAAATCGACTCTACCTGCTCGATACCAATGTATTGATGCACGACCCAACCGCGTTGTTCCGTTTCGAGGAACACGATATTTTCTTGCCAATGGTCGTTCTCGAAGAGCTCGACGCGGCCAAGAAGGGCCTGACCGAGGTTGCCCGCAATGTGCGCCAGGTCAGCCGTTTCCTCGGCCAGATGATGAGCGATGGACAAGATTTTGAAAGCGGGCTGGCCCTGCGAATGCCCGAGGGATTGGACATCCGCATTGGCAGCGGCAAACTGTTTTTCCAGACCGGCGACGACCAGCCGCTGGCGGCGACGCCCAGGATCAAGGCCGATAACGAAATTCTGCAAACCGCGTTGCAGCTCAAGCAGCGGCATGCCGATCGGGACGTGGTGCTGGTCTCCAAGGACATCAATCTACGCATCAAGGCCGCGATCTGCGGCGTACAGGCCGAGGACTACCACAACGATCGCGCGCTCGATGACCTGAGCCTGCTCTACAACGGCCTCATCGAACACAGCAATGACTTCTGGGACCGGCACGGCATCGATGACTCATGGAGCGAAGGCGGCCAGACCTACTATCGCCTGCGGCGCATCGAAAACGATGACTGGTACCCGAACCAGTGCATAAAGCTGACCGGTGAAAACGGCATGGAAGCTCTGGTCAAGGAGGTCAACCAGCGTTTTTTCGTGCTGCGCGTCAGCGAGGACTTTCGCCACGGTCCGCGAAGCATCTGGGGTATCAACTCGCGTAACCCGGAACAGAATTTTGCGCTCAACCTGCTGATGGATCCAGATATCGATTTCGTCACGCTGCTGGGTACGGCCGGTACCGGCAAGACCCTGCTAACGCTCGCCGCCGGCCTTTCACAAACGCTGGATGAACAGATTTATCGCGAGATCATCATGACCCGGGCAACCGTTTCTGTCGGAGACGAAATTGGCTATCTCCCGGGCACGGAAGAGGAAAAGATGACGCCCTGGATGGGCGCCTTGACCGACAACCTGGAGGTCCTGACCGAATCCGACGACCACGGCTCACCTTTGCCGTCGATCGGTTCAAGAACTGGGCGCATTCCGGCCATATCACACTCCGGCGCGGTGAGCGCTCGCGACTGGCCGATTTTGCCTCCGAGGCGCTTTAATCCCGGCTTATTGATCGACCGATCGCGGCGACCCAAGACCCCGTGCCGACCGCGTTTTGCTCGGTTGACATGCCGCGCGAGCGCGTGTCTGGATGCGCAGCTCACCGCCCGGGCACATTGCAACAGCATCGATACGACGTCGTACCAGCCTCGCATCATTGATAATCGGAGCCCATGAAAGCCCACCCCCACACTGCCGGATCGGTGCTACTGGTCCTGACAGGCGCAATCATGATCAGCTTTGCTGCTGTGTTCGTGCGAGTCGCCGACGTGGCACCGACCACCTCGGCGTTTTACCGAATGGCATTTGGCTCCATCGCCCTGTTGCTGCTGATTGCCGTGCGGCCCCGTTTGCACCGCGGATTCCTGGGCGGCTGGCCGGGGTCGGTCCTGATTGCGACGTTTTTTACCGCCGATTTGTGGCTCTGGCATCGCTCGATCCATTTCATCGGACCCGGGCTTTCAACCCTGTTGGCAAATTTCCAGGTCTTTGTGCTGGCCGCGATCGGCGTGTTTTGGTTTCGCGAGCGCATCGGCGCGCGCTTTGCCATGGCCATCGCGCTGGCGATCGGCGGGCTTTGGCTACTGTTTGGGCAGGAGTGGAACGAGCTCTCCGGCCAATACCGCGCCGGCGTTGTCTTAGGTCTGCTAACCGCGCTGGCCTATTCAGCCTACATCCTGAGCCTGCGCGAGTTTCGGATTCGCCAGTCGCAAACGGGTCTCGAGGCTCGCCTGACCCAGGTCACAATTCTGTGCGGCGCAATGATGGGTGCCATCAATCTGGCCGAGGGCCACAGCTTTGCGATTCCCGACCGCGACTCGCTGCTGGCGCTGATCGCGCTGGGCGTGGTCTGCCAGGTTCTCGGCTGGCTGGCCATTACCCGCGGCATGCCGGGATTGCCGGCGTCACTGGTCGGCTTGCTGCTTTTATTGCAGCCAACCCTGTCGATGGTCTGGGATGTGCTGATGTTCGAACTGCAGCTGGGTGCCATGCAATACGCTGGTGCCGGGATGGCGCTGGTCGGGATTTATATCGGTCTGCGGGCTCGCCCGGCGGCCATTGCGCCGGCCCGAGAAACCGCCGAGGCCCGGCAGTCATAAGCCCCGACAAGTCATGCACGAGTGGGCCATGCGGCTCATTAGATCGCGCTCAGCCGCCGGACAATCGTATCAAGCAGCCGATTGCGTACAATCGACGAACAACAACAACCTCGAAAAAAACGGAAGCCGGATGAATTTCAAAAGCGACAACGAAGCCCCGGCGCACCCGCGCCTGATCGAGGCAATCGTGGCGGCCAACAGCGGCTTTGCCACAGCCTATTCCGATGATCACTGGAGCGGGCAACTGGACGCCGTCTTTTCCGAGCACTTTGAGACCGCCTGCCAGGTGGTGCCGCTGGCCACAGGAACCGCTGCCAATTCGATTGCGCTGGCCTCTATCGTGCCGGAATGGGGTGCCATCCTGTGCCACCGCCAGGCCCACATCGAAAACGACGAAGGTGGCGCACCGGAGTTTTACACCCATGGCGCAAAGCTGCTGACACTCGACGGCGACAACGGCAAGCTCTGCCCGCAACGGCTGGCCGATGCCATCGATTCTTCCGGCAGCCACGGCGTGCACAACGTCAAGCCTGCGCTGGTTTCGATCACGCAGGCAACCGAGTGTGGCACCAGCTACCGGCCCGACGAAATCGGCGCGATCGCCGAGGCGGCCCACGCGCGCGGACTGGCCGTGCACATGGATGGTGCGCGCTTCGCCAACGCCGTGTCCTTTCTCGGCGTCAGTCCGGCCAAGGCCAGCTGGCAATCCGGGGTCGACGTGCTGTCCTGGGGGGCAACCAAGAACGGTGCGCTGACCGCCGAGGCACTGGTCATTTTCGGCCACCCGGAATGGCTCGAAGGCATGCATCGCAGGCGCAAGCGCGGCGGTCATCTGCTGTCGAAGATGCGCTATGTATCAGCCCAGTTGCTAGCCATGCTGGCCGACGACCTGTGGCTGGAGCTGGCCGCCAACGCCAATCGCCAGGCAGCACGGCTGGCACAGGCGATCGAGCGGCATCCCGAGGCCAGGCTGGAGTGGCCGGTCGAAGCCAACGAGGTCTTCATGCGACTGGCCCCGGAGCGGCTGGCCGAACTCCGGCAACAGGGCTTTGAATTTCACATCTGGCCGGGTCACGAGGATCTTGCGCGGCTGGTTTGCAGCTTTGCGACATCCGACCAGGACACCGGGCAATTGATCGATGCGCTGCAGCGGCCGACATGAACCCGGCCGACGCGGCGACCCACGACGAGCTGGAATGGCTTACGAACATCCTCATCGATGCGTTCATCAAGCGCTTCGGCCAAGCCGGCCGCAGTTCGCTGGAGTGGCTGCCCGCAGTCTGGCAGAATACCCGCACGGCAGCATCGCTGGCAGCCCGCTATGCTGCCTTGACCAGAGTCCAAAAGGAATCCTGATGTGAAATCGATCTTGTTCTTGCTCGCGACAATCCAGCTGACCGCAGGTTGCGCCGAAAAGCAGCAAAATCAGCGCCGCACCGATACGCTGGATCGTTACGAGGCAACGATACGCTGGAGTCAGTACGATGCGCTGGTCGATTTCATGCATCCCGACTGGCTGGAAGAAAATCCGGTCGCATCACTCGACATCGACCGCCTGCACCAGTTTCGGGTCAGCCAGTACCGCGTCCGCCAGGTTCTTAGCCAAACAGACGGCAGCGGTGTCGACCGCGTGGTCGAGCTACGCATGTACCACCTTCACAGCGCGCGCGAGCGAACCGTCGAATACCTTGAATCCTGGCGCTGGGATGAAGAACGCGAGCGCTGGATGCTGCATTCGGGCCTGCCGGACGTGACATCGGCGCGTTAATCGTTCATGATTTGATCACTCTGGATAAGTTCGGGGAATCATCATGATGCGAACCATAGCCATACTGAATGCCAAGGGCGGCTGCGGCAAAACCACGATTGCAACAAACCTGGCCGCAGCACTCGCCTGGGAAGGCTACCAGGTTGCGCTGGGCGATCTGGACCCACAGCAGTCGTCCGGCGACTGGTGTCGGCTGCGACCGCCTGAATATCCGCCGATCATCAGCCTGAATGCTGCGGACGGCCCAATCCGCGCACCCGCCAATACCGATTACCTGATTCTGGATTCGCCCGCCGGGATCCACGGGCCGGAGCTTGGCCAGCTCGTACGGCGCTCGCAAACCGTGCTAATCCCGGTCCTGCCCTCGTTTATCGACATGAACGCCGCCCACCGCTTTCTCGGCCACCTGTTTTCGCTCAAGCCGATCGCCGAGCACGAAGTCGCGGTTGGCCTGATTGCCAATCGGGTCAAGCCAAACACCGTCATTTATCGCGAGTTGCGCGGCTTTCTGGGCGATTTTAAAGCACCGGTTATCGGGCACTTGCGCGATTCGATGAATTACGTTCGGGCGTTCGAAAGCGGTCTTTCGGTTTCGGACTACCCGGCCTACCTGGCCGAACACGACTGGCAGCAGTGGGCCAAGCTGATGGGCTGGATCACGAGCAGGAAGTCACGGGGAAAAGCATGACGGATCTGCTTGCGCAAGTGTTCTTGCGCATGTCAGATCCGGGCTGACGCGAAGACCCCGCCGATTCACCAGCCTGCCGTCGCAACGGGTCGACAGCGGCTGTGGCCGGGGCATTTCGCAACCACTTTGCCTGCGTCGGCAAAGTCCAGAACACTCCAGCTCACGGATCCTCGCCCAGCAATCGTGCCATGAAGGCCCGGCGTTCGGACTCCGGCATCTGCACCGGTCGATCAAAGCGCACGCCCCGATCGAGTTGGTCCGGGTCGAACACGACCCCCCAAAGAGGTCGCGCACTGGCCGGGTCGACGGCGTAACGAAAGTCGCCGATAAAACGCTCAGATCCCCGATCCAGAGCTGGAAAGGCAAACATCCAGCCGTCCGAGAAATGCTGGAAGCGTTTAAGGTCTTCGGCCACTCGGGTGTTGCCGCCAAGCACTGGCGGGACAAAGCGATCGACCGTGGCACCTTGCCAAATCAGTGGCTGCGTGCCCGGCAGTATTCGAACCGCGACGCTATGCAGGCGCGCGCCGTCGTCGATCAACCCACGCCATAGGACCAGGTTGGCGAACGACGGTTTCACCAACACGCGCTCGGAGTCGATTTCGGAATTTTCGGCCCACTCCATGAGGATTTGTTCGGCCCGCTGCTGCTGTACGAAGCCCAACGACAGATAAATCAGTGCCCAGGCGAGCGCCAGGCCCGCCCATCGTCGCAGGCCCTTCCAAACTGCAAAGGCCATCAGAACCATCAGCGGCAGCGTAAACAGCGGGTCGATCACGCTGATCACGCCAAGCGCGACGCGGGTTTCGCTGAGCGGCCAGAACAGCCGGGTCCCGTAGGATGTCATGGCGTCCAGCAGGCCGTGCGACAGAACACCGAGCGCACTCCAGAGAAATACCCGCGCGAAACCGATGCCGGGCCGCCAGCGATGCACCAGTGGCCAGGCCAACAACGAAACCGCAAGCGCCAGCGCCGGCACGCTGGCCAGCGAATGAGTGAAATGCCGATGGTATTCGATGGTCAGCAAGGCATCAGACGACGAGCGGATCAAGACATCCAGATCGGCCGCCATCCCGGACACCAGGCCAACCATCGCGGCGGGCCGAATATCCGACCGGCGCGCGCCGGCCTGGGCAAAAAGACTTCCGAAAACACCCTGCGTCAATGGATCCATCGGGGTACTATCCTCCTTGCCCGGTTCATCCGGCCTGATCCTGTCGCGTCAATCGGAGTTTGCGTTCGTGAAGCATCTATTTTTGAAGACAACCCTGGTGACCTGCGTGCTGGCCATGGCCACGGGTTGCGCCATTCCATCCGACTGCGAAAACGGCCTCGAGCGAGCTCGGCAAGCCGCCGATGAGCGGCAGCCAGCGGCTGACTGGTTAAATTCGCTGCCGACGCATTGCCATACACCGGCAATCGAGGTCTGGCGGCAAAGCCTGCGAACCGAGTGCGCCGATCTGTACGCATTTGACCAAGGCATGGCCGGAAAGTCTCTCGACCTCAAATGCCCCGGCGATGGGTTCATCAGCGCCTGGAACCTGGGCCAGATGCTGCACGATCTAAACGACGAGCAGCAGTCGATCGAACGCAGACTGGCCGACCAAAGCGCGCTGTCTGCCGAGCTTCGGCGCGATCTCCGCCAGCGACTGGTGGTCATCCAGCGCGACCTGCCTCAAATCCAGGCATTGGCGCGCATCGAGGGCTTTTTGCCGCCGGCCGAAATTCCGGAGCAACCGCAGAGCCACGACATCCAGGAACGCTAGCCGCCCCAGGCCGACGGGTTTTCGCGGCGACTCGGTTGATCACTGAACTTATCACCACCTGTCGCCAGACACGAAGCCCCCTCTGTCATGATCATTGTCGCCGATTGGAGTCCGTGGCGGGGATAAACTTTCCCGTTATGGCTGGCTAAGGCGAGCGTATGTAATTAGTTTGCTTGCTGAACCTCGTAGCCAGGTAACGCCGCCAACAGTCTGGATGTTAGCATGGCCTAATGGGTTAGAACCACTGGTGCCAAAGTCTTGCATATTCAGTGTGCCGGCCGGCAATGCAGTGACCGTAGCTGTCTGACCATTGCAACCTGGACATAAGCCCCCGCTGAATGTTTGCATGTTAAATGTTACCGATTGATCAATTTCACCAGACTCAACACCTTGAGCCCAAACAGGCTGTCCACTTGACGTATAGAAAAACACAGTGGCGGCGTTCATTGCATTAGAACCACTGCCCTGGACGTCCAAATTTACGCCCCAACCGGGAAATGCTGGCTCGAAATATAACCCCGTATGACTTTCACCCCCGGCAAGATGAACCATTTCCTCAGCACCACCAGATTGCGATCCGCTTTGAGCGTCGAGATCCCAGCTAAAGATCAAGTTGTTATTTGACAGCATCGTTAATTCGGCACTGCCTACAACTCGCCATGTTACGACTCCCGAAATTGGATCACGGTACCCCTTTCGAATTGCCGACACCCAAGATCCCTCCGTCATAGGCTCGACGTCACTCACAAACCAAACAGGCGATCCAGAAGGCAGGTACGTATACCAGAAGAGCAGCAACTCGCCGGTGCTATTGCGCGAAATATTAATACCCCCGCCTTGGCGATTGGGATTGAACCACAACCCGGCCTTCGGTTTGGCGAATTTATTGGGTGGTATAGGCTCAAATCGGACATTATCGAGAAATGCCTGAGCTGCTCTAAGTTGTGTTATCGTACCGAGCCTGTAATTTGATTCTGCGAAAAATTCAAGCGTTACGTTCTGTCCCCAGAAACCTGAAACATCAGCGACTCTTGTGGCCCACATCGGGCAATTTACCGAACAATTATAACGCGCGTTATTTCCTTCCCCTAGCCAGACGCTGTAAGAGCCTTGTCCAGCGGTGATTCTTAAGTTGAGAGTAACCTTACTGGATGGGATAGATTGGCCAAGACCGTCAATTTTACCCAACTTTGTATCAAACAACAGCTTGGTACCTGGCGGGATACGGATATCTTGGCGAATTGCACCGCAAATACGACGCGTTCCGCTAGTCCCATAATTAAAGCTTTCATGACCCAAAGCCACGCCATTAGATACCCTAGCATTATCTTGATCCAAAGCATTTGAGCAAGAATGAAGATTACCAGTATCTGCACTTAGCCAGCCCCAATTTGCACCTCCAGCCGAAAAGTCACCATTGAGTAATTGCCCAAATGCTTGGTGCGAAAAACCGCCTAATACAAGCGCGAAGAATATAAAATGCAATTTTCTCATTCTTTCACCTGTTATTTCGTGTAAAAACAGGCATCAGCTATATGCGCCAACACCTCGATTAGCTTAAAAGCTACCCGAGCGTAAGTATTCATCTCGATAACGCACCCGAAAGTTCCTTAAAGAAACGCCCTTGTGCTACATACCCAAATACCTTCAGCCCCATAACAGACTACCAGTTCTGTAAAAATATATCAACAGTGGCGATCAGCATGAGCACCCAGTTTGATGCGTTTAAGCGCTTTTCTGGTCAGATTGTTTGATGGAAGGAAGGAGTTGCTGACATGCAGCCGATACCCGCAAAACCAGCAGCCGGACTGCCGGCACGCACGGGCCAACTTGAAATCGAGCGCAAAAAGTGCCTCATGAAGGCTGGCATTGCTGAGCAATTTGTGCGACATTTAAATCGTAAGCGTCCGGCCAAATACAGACTTCCATTGGCTCTCGTCCTAGCCGATCATGATGCGCACAAATTTTTCAAAGGAGATTTATCATGGGTTGGAAGCGGCGCAGTGCGGAGCAATGGCGGCGGCTGGTTGAGGGCTGGGAAGGCAGCGGGCTGACGCAGGCAGAGCTTTGCCGCAAGAAGGGTATTTCGGTGGCCAGCTTGCATCGCTGGAAGCGTCTTCTGGCAAGGCCTGGCTAGACCAGCGCGCCCCGCAAGTCTTGCCCAAGGGTCTGCTGGGCAAGGCGATCGGATACACACTCAATCAATGGTCGATCCTGACAACCTATTTGGAAGACGGGCATCTGGAGATCGACAACAACCTGGCTGAAAACGCCATTCGGCCGTTTGTCATCGGTCGCAAGGCGTGGCTCTTCTCGGGCAGCCCGGCCGGCGCGCAAGCCAGCGCCATGCTCTACACGCTGATCGAAACGGCCAAGGCCAACAAACTCGAACCCCGTGCCTACCTGCACTATCTGTTCGAGACCTTGCCCCACGCCCGGCAACCGGAGGATATCGAAGCGCTATTGCCGCACCGCCTCACACCGAATATGTTGAAAATTCCGAAGTCTGCCCTGTAAGGCGAAGTGTTGGTGTTGGCCGGACGCTTACGTTGCGCTTGTGGAGCGCCTTGAGATTGGCGGTATCGCGCCGGGCCGGCGGGTGCGCGTCGAAGAATGGCGGTAGAGCAGCCAGCGCATGCCTTTCAGGCC
>JAIVHD010000050.1:0-1149 GCA_020201235.1 Lysobacteraceae bacterium | reverse complement strand
CTTTTCACCCTTGTGATAGGAGATTTCGTTGACGCCGAGGGTCTCGAGCGCCCGGATCCGATGACCCTTAACACAGCCGCCGTACCAGGCGGTGGAGCAGGTCCGAAAGGATCGAGGCGGGCAGTCGCAGTAGCTCAGCGGCTGCTTTCTGCGGCATGATCTGGCAGTAGCGCAAGTAGCGCAGCATCAGGCACTCCAGGCGGTGGGTGACCCGACCCTCGGCTTCGGACCAGGGCCAGGGCAAGCAAGCACTCACTGACCCGGCCATGCTGGCGCAGTGAATCTCGCGCGGCCAGTACATCAGCCAGACCGACCACGGCCCGACCGGGATATCGCGCCAGTAGCGCGGCTCGGCGCGCTGACGGACGATCTTCCCGCGCTGGCCACAGCGCGGGCATCGAAGGCCATTTTTGTAAGGCTTGACCAGTACCTCGAGCCGTCCACTCCGGCGAAAGGCCAGGCCGACGCAGCGAAACCCTTTGAACTTGAGCAACTTTCCGATAAGCTTGTACACGGTCATGGGGCCTGCCTCCTGTGTTGTTTGTTCCAGAAAACAAAGCTCTACAGGAGGTCTCATGACATCTTACGTCAGGCGCTTGCAGCCCTGAAAAATCGTTGCGAGATCCGGATAGACCCTAAAAGGAGCCGTTCAGCTTCCTTTTAACGCCAGCCGACCAGTGAATTAAGCGGCGATTTGATCGATATCCGATAAAGGCAAAGACAGCCGTCCTGTAATCGTTTGCGCGGCAGGCTCGAAGGCTGGTGTCTATCGTTACAATGGCGCCTCGCACAAACAATGCGCCATGACATCGGGCAAGCCCCGTCGGCCGGCCGCGCCGGCAACCTGGGCCAATTGGCGCGTCAGGCTGCGGTACAGGTCGACGCCGGGCAATGCGGTCCACAGGGGAGACAATCTCAATTGATCACTAAAGCCTGCGCGGACCAGTGCCTCGGCCCCCATGTTGGCCAAAAACCGCTCAAACGCGGTCATTTCAGGCGCGACGTAGACGGTCTGGTAATCGTCGGCCAGGCCGGCCGAGCGCGCCGCCGAAGCGACCGCCTGCTGTAACGTTCCCAACTGGTCGACCAGGCCGCGATCGCGCGCCTGCTCGCCGGTCCAGACGCGCCCCTGCGCAACTTGGTCGACCT
>JAIVHD010000436.1 GCA_020201235.1 Lysobacteraceae bacterium | reverse complement strand
GTATGGGCAGCCGTCAAAGTAGCACAATCGGGTGGTTTCGTCGTCGATTTCGGAACGCCTGGAATATTGCAGAATCGGCCGTGCGCGAATCCCGAGGGTTGGACCGCCGGGCTGCTGCCCCGGTTGGCCCGAAGGTCAAAAAACCAGGCTCAAAAACAGGCCGATCAGCAGCACCATGCCAACCCAATGATTGTCCAGAAACGCGCAGAAACAGGCTTCGGGTTTGCGATTGCGAATTCGCCAGAGCTGGCGCTGAAACAGCACAAAGGCGATCGTGACGCCAGTAAACCAGGCCGGTTCGGGCAGGAAACGCAGACCAAACATCACCAGGCCGGCCAGCATCAGACCCATCAAGCCCGCAATGACCGGCAGGTCGTAACGGCCGAGCAGGATGGCAGTCGATTTGACCCCGACCTTGAGGTCTTCGTCGCGATCGGCCATGGCGTATTCGGTGTCGTAGATCAACACCCACACGACCGTGATGCCAAAGAGCCACCAGGCCGGCTCGGGCAATTGCCCGGTCTCGGCCGCGAAGGCCATTGGGATGGCCCACGCAAAGGCCGTGCCCAATACAACCTGCGGCAGGTGCGTGAAGCGTTTGAAAAAGGGGTAGCTGGCAGCCAGCAGCGCGCCGACCGGGGCGAGCAGCACGGTCAGCGGATTGGTCAGCACGACCAGGCCGAAAGCCATCGCGATCAGCACAAAAAAAAGCCCCAGCGCCTGGCGCGGCCGCAACTCGCCAGACGCCAGCGGCCGGCTCTCGGTGCGCTTGACACGGGCATCAATGCGACGGTCGGCGAAATCGTTGATCACGCAGCCAGCAGAACGCATAACGATAACGCCAAGCGTGAAGATCACCAGGTTGGCAGTCGAGGGCTGGCCACCGCCGGCGTAAAACAGCCCCCACCAGGTCGGCCACAACAACAACACAAGACCAATCGGGCGATCAAAGCGCATTAGCCGCAGCCAGGGGCCGAGCGGGCCGTGAAAAATTGCCGCAGAAAGCCTGAACTCCATTACCGGAACCCCGCCGTTGACCGTGTTCGCGATTCGGAAATCCATGCCATTAGAGAGTACGATGACCGTCTATTGTACGAGCCCCACCGATTATGAAAGCTGTCGGTTCCATATCTTCACTGTTGCTTGGCGTGGCCATCATTCTGGCGGGCAACGGCCTGGTCGGCACGCTGCTCGGCGTGCGCGGCCAGCTTGAGGGACTTTCCGAGGCCGTCATCGGTGCGATCATGGCCGGGTATTTCGGCGGTTTCGTGATTGGCACCTATTGGGTTCCCAAACTCATTCGCCGCATCGGGCATATTCGGGCATTTGCCTCGCTGGCCTCGATCGCTTCGGTCGCGACATTGCTGCACGGGCTTTATCTGCAGCCAGGCCTGTGGTTTGGGCTTCGAGTCGTATCCGGTTTCTGTATTGTCGGCCTGTACATCGCGATCGAGAGCTGGCTCAACGAGCAGACTTCCAACGAGCAGCGGGGGCACGTTTTCTCGGCCTATATGACCACCACGCTGATCGGCCTGGGCATCGGTCAAGTGCTGCTGATGACCGGTGACGCCCGCCAGCTTGAACTATTCGCGTTAGCCTCGGTGCTGCTGTCGCTGGGCCTGGTGCCGGTTGCGATGACCACAGTGCGCGAGCCATTGATTGTCGAGTCGGCCCGGCTTGGCCTGCGAAAGCTCTATGCAATTTCCCCACTGGGTGTCGTCGGCTGCATCTTTTCAGGCGCAGGCACCGGCGCGTTTTGGGCGCTGGGGCCGGTATTTGCCAGCGCAATCGGGCTGGATACGGGCGGCATCGCGGCCTTCATGAGCCTGGTGATTGCCGGCGGCATCCTCATGCTGTGGCCGGTGGGAAAAATGTCGGACCGCTTCGATCGTCGGAAAATTCTGGCATGGACCTGCGTGCTAACCTCGGTATCGGCACTCGCGACCGCGCTGATGGTTGCCGTAAATCCGCTTTGGGTCATGGTCGGGGGCTTTTGCTACGGTGCCTTCGGCTTTAGCATTTTTTCGCTGGCGGCCGCGCATACCAACGATCACCTGGACCCGTCCCACATGCTTGAAGTGACCTCGACGCTGCAACTGCTCTGGTCCATCGGGGCCATCGCCGCACCGATTGCGGCCGGCCTGCTGATGCACGCTGCCGGCCCGGAGGCCCTGCTGTTTTTCATCTCTGTGACGGCGCTGGCCCCAGCCCTGTTTGCCGGCTATCGCATGCGTGTCAGCGACGCGATTCCGTTGTCCGAACAAGGCGAATTTGTGGTGCAGTTTGTGACCTCGCCGGCTGCCCTGGAGATGCACCCGGATGCCGAAACCGAAACCACGCTGGCA
>JAIVHD010000271.1 GCA_020201235.1 Lysobacteraceae bacterium | reverse complement strand
CTTCGCGCGCCTGGGAACACAGGTGACCGTGCTGGCCCGCAGCACAATCCTGTCGCACGAAGACCCGATGATCGGCCAGACGATCCTGGAACGATTTCGCGCTGAAGGCATCGATGTGCGCGAGCGCACCGAAGCCCACAGAATCGACTGGCAAGATCACATGTTCCGGGTATCCATGGCCGGCGACACGCTCGCCACCGACCGGCTGCTGGTCGCGACCGGCCGCGCACCGAACACGGTCGCGCTGGATCTCGCGAAAGCCGGGATCGAGACCGGGCCGCAGGGCGCGGTTGCGGTCGATGCAGGGATGCGCACCAATATCGAGTCGGTCTACGCCGTCGGCGACTGCACCGACATGCCGGAATTTGTCTACGTCGCTGCTGCGGCCGGCACACGCGCCGCAGTCAACATGACCGGCGGCGACGCGCAACTGGACCTGCGGGCGATGCCGGGCGTGGTGTTCACCGACCCGCAGGTCGCAACGGTGGGTCTTTCGGAGCATCAGGCCCAAGCGCAGGGTATCGAGACCGACAGCCGCGTGCTGGATCTGGACAACGTGCCGCGCGCGCTGGCCAACTTCGATACCCACGGCTTCATCAAACTGGTCGCCGAGGCCGACAGCCATCGGCTGATCGGCGTCCAGGCGGTGGCCGCCAACGCCGGCGAGCTGATCCAGAGTGCGGTGCTGGCGATCCACAACCGGATGACGGTAGACGAACTGGCGAATCTGCTGTTTCCCTACCTGACCATGGTCGAAGGCCTGAAACTCGCGTCGCAGACCTTTACCAAAGACGTGAGTGAGCTTTCCTGCTGTGCCGGGTGATCCGGCGTGCGGCTAACGAGGAGAAGAATATGGCAAACGGCAACTATGACCTGATCGTGATCGGCACGGGTACCGCAGCATCGGTGACCGCATTCAACTGCCGCAAGGCCGGCTGGTCGGTGGCGGTGATCGACCACCTCCCGTTCGGCGGCACCTGTGCCTTACGTGGCTGCGACCCGAAGAAAATGCTGATCGCCGCAACCGAGGTGATCGACGGATTCGAGCGCATGAGCGGCATCGACACGGTGCAAGGCGAGGCCCGCATCGACTGGGCCGCGTTGCAGCGCCACAAGCGTTCGTTCACCGATCCGGTGCCGGACAAGCGCGAACAGGCGTATGCCAAGCAGGGGATTGATGCCTATCACGGCCGCGCTCGATTCAACGGCCGCAACACGGTGGTGGTCCGCGACACGGCGCTCACGGCGAAACACATCGTTATCGCCGCTGGTGCCGAGCCGACCCGCTTGCCGATCGAGGGTTTTGAGCCCCTGGCCTTGAGCGACGACTTTTTGGAACTGGAATCCCTGCCACGCCGCATTGTGCTGGTGGGCGGCGGGTATATCGGCTTCGAGTTCGCGCATATCGCGGCCCGTGCCGGTGCCGAGGTCACCGTACTCAATCGGGGCGAGCAACCGCTGGCCGGCTTCGATCCGGATCTGGTCGCGCTGCTGGTTGAACGCACCCGCGCGCTCGGCGTGGATGTGCGGCTTGGCCACGAGGTCAAGGCGGTGCGCAAGACCGGCGACGGCTTCGAGGTGCAGGCCGAGGGCCCGGAGGGGCGCGTGGATATCGCTACCGATCTCGCCATCCACAGCGGCGGCCGCAAGCCGGCGCTGGAAGCGCTGGATCTGGATACAGCCAACATCGCGCACGAAAACGGCAAGCTTGAGCTGGACAAAACCTTCCGCAGCACCTCCAACAAGGCGATTTACGCGGCCGGTGATGCTGCCGGTGGCCCCTTGCCCTTGACCCCGGTGGCCGCGCTGGAGGCCCAAGCGGTGGTCGACAACCTGCTCGAGAACAAGCAGGCGACGGTGGACTACACCGGCATCCCCAGCGCCGTATTCACCCTGCCGCCGCTGGCGCGCGTCGGTCTGCTGGAGGTCGAGGCAAAAGAGCAGGGCCTGCGCTTCAAGGTCAAGCACGACAGTGTGCCCGGCTGGTTTACCGCACGCCGGGTCAACGAGTCGTGCTACGCCTACAAGGTGCTGGTGGAGGAGGGCAGCGGGCGCATCCTCGGTGCCCACCTGATTGGCCCGGAGGCGGCCGAAGTGATCAACCTGTTCGGCTTTGCCATGCGTAGTGGGCTGACCGCCGACGCCATCCGCCACGCCACTTTCGCCTACCCGACGGCGGCTTCGGACATTGAATCGATGCTGCCATGACGCAGGGCTGACATGACACTAGGCACCAACGCCAGGATCATCCGAGCCCATCTATGGACTGCGGAAAAATTTACCTGCTTCCGTAGCTGACTCAGCCAGTGGCCCCGCGATCGCGAATTGCAATCACGATTGGGAAATCCGGTGCAGGTTTTCAAGCCGGTAGAGGGCTTCGAGCATCCGGTGATGCCGGCTGCTTCGGGCCGGCCGGGGCGATCGGCCCGGTCGCAATTGTCCGCGCGGGTGGCGTGCCGCAGGCTAGCTCGCCCAGGACCGTGGGGTGGGTAAGCACCTCATCGCGCAGCATCAAGTCCACCAGCGAATCATTGCGTCGTTTAAAATGGCCCACCCACACCGACGTATCGACCAGCACACTCATTCGACTGTGGGCTCACTCGTTCTGCGCGGGATTTTTTTCATGTCAGAACGCATCATATTAAACATTTGCGATTGACCCACCTCAATCACCCATCAGGCCACGATGGTGACCCGCAACAAGCGGGAATTCGGGCGCGTATCCGGGCATGGAGCTCGAAGCCTGGTAACCCCGGCAATCTCCGCCGATGGTCGCGAAAGATCAGCGCGCCCACCGCCAGCGCGGCCACAATCATTCGTGTCCTTGGAAGAAAACTCGACCCATGTCATCTTCGGATCGCTGGAATTGACGCCGGTTTTCCGTTATTGGATGTGCGGGTGAGCGTATACGAGCCGTCAGATTGAAGGTGGCGTAGCGCATCATCCGGCTGGTTTCATGCCTAAATTTGCCTTTTTTTGGCAAAAAATCGCCTTTAGTATGGCTTTTCAAGGCATTAGGGGGTAAATTCAGGTCTTGATCACTACTGTTTCGCCCAAGAGGTTTCTGCAATGCTCATTGAGATGAGTGTGACCAATTTCCGGTCGTTTCGTGAGACACAAACATTCTCGCTGGTCAAGGGCGGGGGGGACGAAAGGGTCGAGACCAATTCTTTTGCCGTCGATGCGCCCAATAACATTCGGTTATTGCGTTCGGCGGCCATTTATGGCCCGAATGCCAGCGGGAAATCAAACCTGCTTTTGGCGCTGCAAGCCATGCGGCGGATGGTGCTGGAATCAGCAATCAACCTCCAACGAGGTGACCCGCTACCGGTGATCCCTTTCCGGCTGAGCCCGGTAACGCGAAAGTTACCCAGCGAATTTGAAATCACCTTTCTGGTTGAGGGTGTGCGCTACCAGTATGGCTTTGCCGCCACTGCCGAGCGTATTCATGAGGAATGGCTGCTGGCTTATCCCAAGGTGCGGGCCCAACGCTGGTTTGGACGCGTATGGAATCCCGATCACAAGCGTTATGATTGGGAATTGGGCAATAATCTGACGGGAGAAAAGCAGCTCTGGCAGAAATCCACCCGCGATAATGCGCTGTTCTTATCCACGGCGGTACAACTTAATAGCGAACAGCTTCGACCCGTTTTTGACTGGTTCAGAACGACTCTGCGGCTGGCGAATGTCGACGGCTGGGGGCCAGTCTTCAGCGCATCACTTTGTGAGAACAGTGAAAAAGCGCAGGTTATGAATTTTCTTCGCGCGGCTGATTTGCATATCGACGATATCTTGGTTGAGTCCAGGCCGTTTGATCTTGAGGCGCTGCCGAAGGACATGCCTGAACCACTTCGCGATGTGATTGCTGGTGATATGAAAGGCAAGAAAATCATTGATATCGAGACCATTCATAAAGACGATGATGGTGAGGCCGTCACGTTCGATCTTGATGATGAATCGGATGGCACTCAAAAACTGTTTTCCTTCGCCGGGCCCTGGATTGACTCCCTGACAAACGGCTACGTTTTATTTATCGACGAATTACATAACAGCTTGCACCCACGCCTGGTGCAGTTCTTGGTTCAGCTTTTCCATGATCCAACAACTAATCCAAAAAATGCCCAGTTGATCTTCACCACGCACGAAACATCCATCCTGAACCAGGAAGTATTTCGCCGTGACCAAATCTGGTTCTGCGAGAAAAACAAAGGCCAGGCTACAGAGTTGTATCCCTTGACAGACTTTAGCCCTCGCAAGGGTCGGGAGAATCTGGAGGCGGCTTATCTGTCAGGTCGCTACGGCGCTTTGCCTTTTGTGCGCGCATTGAAGCAGGCTGGTTGATGGGAACTGATAATCTATTCCACAAGCCCAAGGCAAAGAATGCAAGGCGACTACAGCGGCGTGCAGCCAGACGCGATCCCTATGCCAAGGTATTGATTGTTTGCGAAGGCGAGAAGAGCGAGCCGTACTATTTTCGGGGCTTAAGAAACCATTACGGACTGAATACTGCCAATGTCGAAGTCTGCGGTGATTGTGATTCCGCTCCGCTGGCCATCGTGCGTTATGCGAAGCAGCGCTACCGTGAGGAGAAGGACGCGGGCGATGCCTACGACAAGGTCTTTTGCGTTTTCGACAAGGATCAGCATGCTAACTATGCGCCGGCGCTGGAAGTCATTGCCTCTTCCAGGCCTGGCAACTGTTTTGTGGCGATCAATTCCGTGCCCTGCTTCGAGTACTGGCTGCTGCTGCACTTTGTCTACAGTACGCGACCCTATTCAGGGCTGCCGGGCGACAGTGCTGCCAATCAGGTCAACACCGAGCTTCTTCGATTCTGGCCTGAGTATGAGAAGCGGGCCGAGAACGTATTTGCCCATTTGCTTGAACAGCTCGAATTTGCGAAGAATAATGGCATTCGAGCCTTGCGTGAGGCGCAGGCGCGCGAACATGAAAACCCAAGTACCCGGGTGCATGAGCTGGTGACATTTTTACAGGGGATCAAAAGGTGAATTGGCGAGCGGCTCAATTAGCAGGGGTATGGCGAGGTGTCTGAATACACCGAAGTTGAGCGTCCTTTCCTGCAACCGTTGTAAACCTTGGACTGGGAAATCATCGACCAGGGCCAGGAGATACCCTCCGATCCCGCCCGCGGCCGGCGCGCCGGCTTCCGGCAGTGGCTGTTGCCGGAGAGCACGACAGTGTGCCTGGCCGGCTTACCGTACGCCGGGTCAACGAGTCGTTCTACGCCTACAATGGCCGGGGCGTGCCTGTGCCGAACATGCGCCTCCAAAAATGCGCCCGCTGAATGTTACAGGATTAGTGACGGGGTACACTAGCGAGATGCTGTCAGATGCCCCGGCCCACATTACTTCACAAGGAGAAATTACACCATGTCGAACGTCCCGCACGAACTGGCAGAAGACTTTCCGGAACACAAGCAGAAGATTCACGACCTTAAACGGTCGGACCTGCATTTCGAGCGACTGGTCGACGAATACCATGAGATCAATCGAACGGTGCACCGGATGGAAACCCGGATCGAGCCGGTCAGTGATGAAGC
>JAIVHD010000049.1 GCA_020201235.1 Lysobacteraceae bacterium | reverse complement strand
AGATCCGCGACGTCATGTCGACCTTCAGCACAAACTCGCGACCGGCCCGGCGAATTCTGCTGGCCGGCGGCGGCAACATCGGTGCCGAGCTGGCGCTGAGGCTGGAGCGTAACCATCACATCAAGCTGATCGAACGCGATCCGGCACGCGCCGAGCGCATCGCCGAGGTCGTCGATACCAGCATCGTGCTGATCGGCGACTGCGCCAACGAGGACCTGCTACGCGAAGAAGGCATCGATGAAATGGACGTGTTTTGCGCCATGACCAACGACGACGAAGCCAATATTCTGTCCTCGATGCTGGCCAAGCGCATGGGTGCGAAAAAGATCATCACGCTGATCAATCGCCCAGCCTACGTCGACCTGATGGAGGCCGATCGCATCGATGTCGCCGTCAGCCCCCAGCAGATCACGATTGGCGCGCTGCTGGCGCTGATCCGGAAAGGCCACATGGTGCGGGTCCACTCACTGCGCCAGGGCGCGGCCGAGGCGATTGAGGTGGTCGCGCACGGCGATCCGGGCAGGTCGCGGATCGTCGGGCGCGAAATCGGTTCGATCAAACTGCCCGAGTCCACCTCCATCGGCGCCATCGTGCGCGGCAACGAGGTGGTCATCGCGCACCACGATGTGGTCATCGAGACCGAAGATCATGTCATTCTGTTCGTTGCCGATAAGAGCAAGATCGCCGAGGTTGAGCGCCTTTTCGCCGTCGAAGCCGTGTTTGTCTGATGCGCGCCTATGCTCCGGTTCAGCGCGTCGCCGGTTTGCTGCTGCTGTTCGTAAGCCTCGGCTTCGTGCCGCCCATCGTCTTTGCCCTGGTCGCGGCAGACGGCACTGCGGGAGCGTTTCTGATCAGTCTGCTGAGCATTTCGGCGATTGGATCGCTGCTGTACTGGCCGGTGCGTAACAACCGGCGCGAACTTCGCGTGGCCGATGGCTTTCTAGTGGTGGTCGCATGCTGGGCCGCAGTCGCGCTGGCCGGGGCGCTGCCATTGTTTCTGGTGCTTGAGGTCAGCCTGGCCGACGCGGTCTTCGAATCAACCTCCGGGATCACGACCACCGGTGCCACCGTGCTGTCCGGGATCGACGACATGCCGATCGCGATTCGCTGGTACCGCCAGCAATTGCAATGGATGGGCGGGCTGGGCATCATTGTTCTAGCGGTCGCCATTCTGCCCATTCTGCGGATTGGCGGAATGGAAATCTACAAGGCCGAGATCACCGGCCCGGTCAAAGAAAACCGGCTCACGCCCCGAATCGCCCAGACCGCAAAGGCGCTCTGGCTGATCTATATCGGCCTGACGTTGATCTGTGCGCTCGCCCTTTGGGCTGCCGGCATGAACCTGTTCGATGCCGTAACCCACAGCTTCACGACGATCTCCACGGCCGGATTTTCGACCTACGATGCATCCGTCGGCCATTTTGACAGCGCGCTGATCGACTGGCTGCTGGTGGTGTTCATGTTCATCGCCTCGATGAATTTCGCCTGGCACTTTCTGGCCTTGCGACGGGCCACCGCGCAAGTCTATCTGAACAACCCGGAACTCAAGCTGTTCGGCTTGTTGCTGCTTGTCATCTCGCTGCTGATCACCGTCCTGCTGTGGCAACAGGAGGTCTACGAGAGCTTCTGGGAATCGTTACGGTATGCGGTATTCCAAGCCGTCTCCTACACCACAACAACCGGTTTCGCGACCGCCGATGTTTACCTTTGGCCGGGCACCCTGCCGTTGTTGATGATTTTGATTTCCGGGCTTGGCGGCTGCGCCGGCTCGACCACCGGCGGGTTCAAGATCGTGCGCGTCTATCTGGTTTCGAAACAGGGCGTGCGCGAGCTCAAGCGTCTTATTCACCCACATTCCGTGGTCCCGCTGAAGCTCGGCGGTCGGACCCTGAACCCTGAAATCGCAAATGCCGTGTGGGGCTTCGTTTCGCTATACATCGTCTGCATCGTCATCCTGACGTTGATCGTATCAAGCCTGGAAAACGACCTGGTCACGTCGGTTTCAGTGGTGTTTTCGGCCATGAACAACCTTGGCCCGGCGCTCGGTGAGGCCGGCCTCCACTGGGGCGGCCTGAGCCAGGCGACAAAATGGCTGATGAGTTTCGCGATGCTGCTGGGACGGCTTGAAATCTTTACCGTGCTGGTGCTGTTAACGCCGACCTACTGGAGGCATTGATCGCCGACGCACTCCAAGACACCAAGACAACAAGACAACTTAGCCACGGACAACCATGAACCCCGAAGCCATCGAAAAACTGATCGACAACGGACGCGACAGCTACGAATCGCGGCTCGCCGCCGGCCAGGCCCGCATGCAGCAAAAAGAGTTCAAACAGGCGATCGAGCACTTCCGGCGCGCCACCGGCTTCAAGCCCGAGCGCAGCGTCGCCTGGCAGCAGCTCGGCCAGGCACTGGAACGCAACGGCGAGTCACAGGCCGCGCGCACCGTTTGGGAAAAGGGCCTGGCCGCGGCAAAGGCCAACGGCGACAAGCAGGCAGAAAAAGTCATGCAGGTCTGGATTCGGCGGCTGAATCGAACATCGCAGTAGATCAGCGTTAATTCCTAGCGCCCCGGCGCAGCGTCCTGACTGCCGACGACCGCGCCCCGACGGCAAGCTTAGTAAGCCCCAACCTTGCATTGATCGAAGCGCCGGTATTGCCACAGATATTGTGCCGGGGCGCGCCGAATCGCCTGCTCCAGCACCTGGTTGATCGCGCTCAGCGCAACCACCGGGTCGGGGTGATCGGCCAGCGGCACCGGCTCGATGACGATTTGCCAGCCGCGGGCACCGCAATTGCGCAGGCAATGCCCCATCACCACCGCGCAGCCGGTGCTGCGAATCAGCCGCCAGGGCAGGCTCATGGTCTCGACCGGCTGACCAAAAAAGTCTGCCCGAACCGAGTCGCCGCCCTTCGGCAACTGATCAAACAGCATCCCCAAAGCCTGTCCGGAGCGCAGCTGCCGGACCGCGCGGCGCATCGCAAGGCCGCCCGTTGGAATCAACTCGGCACCAAAGCGCTGCCGATGGCGGGTTAACACACGGTCGACCTCGGTTGACTTCGGGGCCTTGTACAGGTAGGCAATCGGCAGGTTCAGGCTACCGTAGAGAATCGAAAGCTCCCATTGACCAAGGTGCCCGCCGAGTACCAACAGGCCACGCCCGGCGGCCATCGCACGATCGATATGACTCCAGCCGCGAACAGACGCGATGCGTTTGTCAATCCAGTCAGCATCGCGATGCCACAGCGGTGCAACTTCCAGCGCGGTCCTGGCGATTTCAACCATGCTGCGGCGCGCAAGCAACCGGACTTCCGGTTGGTCGAGCTTCGGAAAGGCGCGCGCCAGGTTGGCACGAACGAGCGTGCGCTTGCGCCACGGCAATGCCGATGCCAGCCACCCCAGCAGCGCGCCAAGCAGCCGAATCACCGACAACGGCAGCCACGCCAGCAGCCACAGAAGCATCCTCGAAAGATTTATTTTCATTCGCCCGAATGCTACCATCCGCGAAGCGATTCGACGGACTGATTCATGAACCCGATCAACACGATGTGGTCCAGACCCCGATCCACGAGCCGGTGCTTCGCAGACACCAGCGCCGCCGGGTTTGCGATTGGGCATCCCGACAGGCTCCGCATCATGACCGATCCCCGGCACGCGAAGTGATTGGCCTGATACAGCGCGTCGAACGCGCTCGCGTGATGATTGATGAGCAGTCGTGCGCCACGATCAGCCGGGGCATCCTGGTGCTGGTCGGCTTTGTGCGCGATGATTGCCGTGACCACCTGCCGCGTTTCATCGAGCGCTTGCTCAATTATCGGCTGTTTGGTGATCAGCGCGGGCGAATGAACCTGAGTCTTCGCGACGTCGACGGCGAATTGTTGCTGGTACCGCAATTTACCCTGGCCGCCGACACCCATAGCGGCAACCGGCCAAGCTTTACTCCGGCGGCGTCACCGGACCGGGGCGAGGCGCTGTTTGATGACATGAAAAACGGCACGCTGTCGCTGGCAATGACCGCGCCGGAGGCGGCGCGAAGCTCGACCGTCAAGGTGTGCGGTCCACGATAGATTTCCTCGAGCGAGGCGGTCGCTTGGCGGCTGCGCTGCTTGATCTCGCCATCGATCATGTAGACCACCTCGGCATTGGCCGGCACGGAGCCGTCAAACGCGATTTCGACCGATAGCGTATACCCGGTATTCCAGATCGTCTCGTCGGCTTGTGGCGATACGATTCGCACATTCGGACCTGTGGCTGCCGCATTGTCGGCCTCGGATTCGGCTTGCTCATCGGCGCTAACAGCGTCGCTGTTGCCGAGATCGATCGGGTCGACGATTGTCAGTTCGGGAAGCTTGAGCGGTTCGGCGTCATCGCTCGGCTTGCGGTCGGTATAGACGACGTTGCCGTGCTCATCGACCGTCTTGTAAATATCCTGAGCCACGACCGGGCCGCTCAGCAAAACAACCGCCAGGAGCGCGATGGTTATTAGGATTGCGCTCACCCAAAACCGATTGTCTGTCCAATGCTCGGTCATTTTTGTTTGACTCCAGAAGATTGAATATCCGTTTGGATCAAAAATACCACCCCGCAGTTCCCCGATGGGTCGTTGCCGGCTCGAAAGCCTGCCGGGCGTGGCCCGGCTTGTCGACCAATGCGGGCTCACGGCAGATCGACTGCGGTAACGCTGGCATGCAAAGAAGCGTCACCCGGCCAGGCGGCCGAGTGACGGCAGGGGTGTTACGAGGAGTAGTACATGTCGAACTCAACCGGATGCGTTGACATCCGGAAACGAGTGACTTCCTTCATCTTCAGGCCGATGTAGCCATCAATCAGATCGTCGGAAAAAACATCGCCGGCCTTCAAAAAGTCGCGATCGGCATCGAGTTCTTCCAGGGCCTGATCGAGCGCGTGACACACACGCGCCATGCCGCGCTCTTCTTCCGGCGGTAAGTCGTACAGGTCCTTGTCCATTGGTGAACCCGGATCGATCTTGTTGACGATGCCGTCGAGCCCGGCCATCATCATGGCCGCAAAGGTCAGGTACGGATTACCGGCGGCATCACCGAAGCGAACTTCGATGCGGCGACCCTTGGCATTGGCGACCCACGGCACACGGCAGGAAGCCGAGCGGTTACGTGCCGAATAGGCAAGCAGTACCGGCGCTTCGAAACCCGGCACCAGGCGCTTGTAGCTGTTGGTGGTCGAGTTGGAAAACGCATTGATGGCACGCGCATGCTTGAAGATACCACCGATGTAATGCAAGGCGGTTTCCGACAGCCCGCCGTACTGGTCGCCCGAGAACAGGTTCTGTCCCTGGTTGGCCAGCGACTGATGAACATGCATTCCGGACCCGTTGTCGCCAACCAGCGGCTTGGGCATAAAGGTCGCCGTACGGCCATGCAGGTGCGCGACATTCTGAACGATGTATTTCATGATCAGCAGCTCATCGGCCTTGCGCGTCAGCGTATTAAAGCGCGTGCCGATTTCGCACTGGCCGGCCGTGCCGACTTCGTGGTGATGGACTTCGACCGGAATCCCGCAGGTTTCCAGCGTCAGACACATCAACGAACGAAGATCAGCCAGGCTGTCGACCGGCGGAACCGGGAAGTAGCCGCCCTTGATCTTGGGACGGTGACCGATGTTGCCGTCGGCGTACTTCTTATGTGTATTCCAGGCGGCTTCTTCGGAATCGATCTGGAATGACGATCCTGAAATATCGTTCTTCCAGCGAACGTCGTCAAACACAAAAAACTCGGGCTCGGGCCCGAAAAATGCCGTATCGGCGATCCCGGTCGCGGCAAGATAGGCTTCGGCCCGCTTGGCCAGCGAGCGCGGGCAACGGCCGTATGCCTGGAGTGTGTCGGGCTCGAGTACGTCGCAGCGCAGGTTGAGCGTTGCATGTTCTGAGAAGGGGTCGACAAACGTCGCTTCGGTGTCGGGCATCAACACCATATCGGACTCATTGATCCCTTTCCAGCCGATGATTGACGAACCGTCAAACATCTTTCCCTCGGATAACATCTCTTCATCGACCTGCGAGGCGGGCATCGTCAGATGCTGCTCCTTCCCGAGTGTGTCCGCGAATCGCAAATCGACAAATAAAATGTCTTCATCCTTGATTTTTTTCAGGATGTTTTCAGTGCTCATTGGAGAGTGTTCCTTGTTGTTTAAGTGGCACTTTTATGGTAGCGGATTCGTGATCCTGATTTGAGACCAAATTCAATTGGAACGCATCCAAACCAGCAGAAAAACACCAAGTAACACCCGATAGATCACAAAAGGCAGCATGCCAAAGCGCTTCAGCCAGGCAAGAAAGGCCGCGATGGTCAGCCAGGCGAAAAGGCCGGCGATAAGCGCGGCCAGCAGGAACTGGCCAAACTCGAATCGCCCGCCTTCGCTCAAACCTTTCACAAAACCCCAACCGCCAGCCGCGGCAATGATGGGGATGGACAGCAGGAACGAAAACCGAGCCGCAGCTTCGCGCGACAATCCAAGTGCCAGAGCTGCGGTAATGGTCACGCCCGAGCGCGAGGTTCCCGGAATCAGCGCCAGCATCTGAGCCAGGCCGATCAACAGCGCGCCGCGTATGCCGAGCGCCCGAATATCGCGCCGTTGCGTACCCAGCCGGTCGGCCAGCCCCAGCAATAGCCCAAACACCAGTGTGGTCACGGCGATTAGCATCGGCGAGCGCAGCAGGCTTTCAATCCAGCCCGAGGCCAGCGCACCCACCAGCAGCGCCGGCACGCTGGCAATGGCCAGCGCGACCAGCAATTGACGGTCCGGATCGTCGCTGCGGGCGCCGGCCGAGCGCGCCAGCAGCACCAAGTCGTGCCGAAAGTAGATCATTACGGCTGCCAGCGTTCCGGCGTGTACCGCAGCATCAAAGGCCAGGCCCTGATCAGACCACTCGGTGAAGTGACTGACCAGCGCCAGATGGGCCGAGCTGGATACCGGCAAAAACTCGCTGATACCCTGGATCAAGGCTAGCACGATGAGCTGTATCAATACCACCGGCAGTTCCCCGGCCCAGCCTGCTGTCTATTCAGTCTACGCATGATCTGGTCCATCCTCGATACAGTGCCTGCAGCCCCCCGGCGATCGCGGCTCGTGGTCAGTCGGCAAGCGTCAGCCGGTCGACCCTGCGAAAGCCCCTCGGCAACAGGCCGCCGCGCTGGGCGCGCTCGCCCCAGTAGTTTTCGGTATCGGCCCACGATAACCTCAAGTATCGCTGACCGGCCCAGACCAGGCAGTCCTGACCCTTGACCACAGCGATGGCACCGGCCATGATTTCGCCTTCCTTGCGCGCCTTTGGCGGGATATTGATCAGCTTGTTGCCCTTGCCCCGATTCAGCTCGGGCAATTCGGCCAGATAGTAGGCCAGCAGATTGCCGCCGCTGGTCGCGCACACGATCACGGCCTCTTCGTCCTCGCTGACCGGCGACGGCGGCAACACCGAGTAGCCGGCCGGCACGCTGAGGACCTGCTTGCCCGCCTTTTGACGGGTATACAGGTTTTCCAGGCGCGTGACGAAACCATAGCCGGCGGTCGAGGCCAGCAGTACCCGGTCGGTTGCATCGCCGGCGGCGATTCCCGGAAAACGCGCCCCGGCCGGTGGCGAAAACCGACCGGTCAGCGGCTCGCCGAGGCTGCGCGCCGAAGGCAGTTCGTGCGCCGGCATCGAATAACTTCGGCCACTGGAATCAATCGCGCAGACCAACTGGTTGCTGCGCCCGCAGGCGGCGTGCAAGTAGCCGTCGCCAGCCCGGTAATTCAGTTCGGCCGGTTCAATGTCGTGGCCCTTGGCGACACGCACCCAGCCCTGTTCGCTCAAGACCACGGTTACCGCTTCGGAGGGCACCAGATCGGTTTCCTTCAGGGCCTGTGCGGTTTCACGCCGCACGATCGGCGAGCGGCGTCCATCGCCATGCTTTTCGGCGTCTTCGAGCAGTTCATCGCGAATCAGCCGGGTCAGTTTCTTCGGCGATCCCAGCAGCGCCTCGATCGAGCGCCGCTCAAGCTCAAGTGTGTCGCGCTCGCCGCGAATCTTCATTTCCTCAAGCCGCGCCAAGTGCCGGAGCTTGAGCTCCAGGATGGCCTCGGCCTGCGTGCCGGTCAGCTCGAAACGTTCGACCAAAACCGGTTTGGGCTGGTCGTTGTTGCGAATAATCTCGATCACTTCGTCGATGTTGAGAAACGCAATCAGGAAGCCGTCAAGCACATGCAGGCGATCGACCACCTGATCGAGCCGATGCTCCAGCCGGCGGGTGACCGTCGCGCGCCGAAAGGCAATCCATTCGGTCAAAAGCTCCAGCAGATTGCGAACACCGGGCTTGCCGTCGTTGCCGATCACGTTGAGATTGACGCGAAAGCTTTTTTCGAGATCGGTGGTGGCAAACAGATGAGCCATCACGGCGTCGACATCAACCCGGTTGCTGCGCGGCACGATCACCAGCCGGGTCGGATGCTCATGATCGGACTCGTCGCGGATATCGTTGACCATCGGCAGCTTCTTGGCATTCATCTGGGCTGCAATCTGTTCCAGCACCCGGGCCGGCGAGACCTGGTAAGGCAGCGCGGTAACGATGATGAATTCGCCCTCGCGCTCATACACCGCCCGCTGGCGCACGCTGCCGTGGCCGGTCTGATACATCGCAAGCAGGTCTTGCCGCGGCGTGATGATTTCGCCGGCCGTGGCGAAATCGGGCCCCTGGATGTGCTCGCACAGATCCGACAGCGTTGATTTCGGCTTTTCCAGCAGCCGGATGGTTGCCGAGACCACCTCGCGCAGGTTGTGCGGCGGGATGTCGGTGGCCATTCCGACCGCAATGCCCTGGCCGCCGTTGAGCAGGATGTTGGGCACGCGCGCCGGCAGCAGGCGTGGCTCTTTCAGCGTGCCGTCGAAGTTCGGTAGCCAATCGACCGTGCCCTGGCCCAGCTCAGCCAGCAGCAGACGGGCATACGGTGCCAGCCGGGATTCGGTATAGCGCATGGCCGCGAATGACTTGGGGTCGTCGGGCGAGCCGAAATTGCCCTGGCCGTCGATCAGCGGATAACGGTACGAAAACGGCTGGGCCATCAGCACCATGGCCTCGTAGCAGGCCGAATCGCCATGCGGATGGAATTTACCGATCACGTCGCCGACGGTACGCGCCGACTTCTTGTGCCGTGAGGCCGCGGACAGGCCGAGCTCGCTCATGGCATAGACGATGCGGCGCTGGACCGGCTTGAGGCCGTCGCCGACATGCGGCAGGGCACGATCGAGGATGACATACATCGAATAGTCGAGATAGGCGCGCTCGGCGTATTCCTTTAACGGCATCCTTTCATACGGAAGATTGGCGAGTTGATTTGTCATGGCGCTATTGTGGCGCAACACAAGTCCGCCCGTGTTCCCATCGGGTGTGCCGTCAGGCATTCGTAGGTGAAATCATGCATTACCAGTCCAAGCGCAGCTTTTCGGCGCGGAAGCGACGCCAGGAGCCTGTCGGGTTTTTCAGGAAATGCCGGTAACGAGCCGTGACGGGCCGCGAAAGGCGGCTGCAAAATCGTCGTCCGGGCCGGTCGTGGCGC
>JAIVHD010000270.1 GCA_020201235.1 Lysobacteraceae bacterium | reverse complement strand
GCCGGCCCGCCTGCAGATCCAGATGCACAAAGTCCTGTGGGGCGACCAGCCCGGTAAGTAATGCCAACAGCGACAGTCGACACCGACTGCATCGCAGATTATTCCGGATTGGAAAACAGGGTATCCAAGCCGGGCCAGCCCGGACTACGCGAGGCTTTTGGCCTCGATCAGCCGATAGACCAGTTCCAGCGCTTGGCGCGGCGTCAACGAATCGGGATCCAGGTCCTGCAGCTGCTGGTGGATCGGGTCCGGGTCCGGTGTCTGAACAGTACGATCTTGCGACGCTGCGAACAAGCTGAGCTGCGGGGAGGTATTTGCGCTGGCTTGCTGCTCCAGGCGTTCGAGGTGGGAACGCGCCCGCACCAGCACGCTTTCCGGTACGCCGGCCAGCTTGGCAACTTGCAGGCCGTAAGACTGGCTGGCCGGGCCTTCGCGGACACTGTGCATGAAAATCACGCGATCGCGGTGTTCGCGGGCGTCGAGATGAACATTAGCGATGCCGTCGTGGTCTTCGGCCAGGCGCGTGAGTTCAAAGTAGTGGGTCGCAAATAGCGTGTAGCCGCGAACCCGCATGGCCAGGTCGGTGGCCACAGCCCAGGCCAGCGCGAGGCCGTCGAAGGTGGATGTGCCGCGTCCTATTTCGTCCATCAGTATCAGCGAGCGCTCGCTGGCATTGTGCAGAATGTTGGCCGTTTCGACCATTTCGACCATGAACGTCGAGCGCCCCCGGGTCAGGTCATCGCCGGCACCAATGCGTGAAAAGATCCGGTCGATCGGGCCGCAGCGCATGCCGGCGGCCGGCACGAAGCTGCCCGCGTGGGCAAGCAGCACGATCAGCGCAGTCTGGCGCATGAAGGTCGATTTGCCGCCCATGTTGGGCCCGGTGATCACCAGCATGCGGCGTTCGGGGTCAAGCGCGCAGTCGTTGGGCACGAATGGATCCTGCTGAAACGCCTCGACCACCGGATGACGACCGTCGCGAATCGCAAGCCCGGGCTGATCGTCGAGCGTGGGCCGCGCCCAGTTGAGAGTTTCGGCCCGCTCGGAAAACGTGATCAACACATCCAGCGCGGCGATGGCTTCGGCAATCGCGGCCAGTTCGCCGTGCTCTTCGGCCAGCTTCAGAACCAGTTGCTCGTAGAGCGCCTTTTCACGGGCCAGGGAGCGCTCGCGCGCTGAAAGCACCTTGTCTTCGTGGGCCTTAAGTTCTTCTGTAATAAAGCGTTCGGCATTTTTGAGCGTCTGGCGACGCGTGTATTCGGCCGGCACGTCGGCTGAGCGCGACTTTCCGATTTCGATGTAAAAGCCGTGCACGCGGTTGTAGCCGACCTTCAGGGTGCTGATCCCGCTGCGTTGCCGTTCGCGCTGTTCGAAGCGCTGCAGAAAATCGTCGGCGTTGGTGCTCAGCGCGCGTAATTCGTCCAGTTCGGGGTCATAACCGTCGCGAATCACGCCGCCATCGCGAATCAGGATGGGCGGCTGGTCGATCAGCGCGGTTTGCAAAAGCTCGACCAGATCGGCTCGTTCGGGCATGCGGCTTGCCAGATCCGCCAGCAGCGGGTCGCTGGCGGCCGGCTCCAGCGCGGCCCGAAGGTCGGGAATTCGCGCCAGGCCCGCGCGCAGCGTGGTCAGATCGCGCGGCCGGGCGCTGGCCAGCGCGATGCGCGTAAGAATGCGCTCGAGATCGCCGCAGCCGGACAGCACGCGGTGCACATCAGGGTGCACCTGCTGTTCGAGCAGCATGGCGATCGCGCGGTGGCGCGCTCCGAGAACCGCGCGATCGCGCAGCGGGTTCATTAGCCAGCGCCGCAGGTTGCGGCTGCCCATTGGGGTTGCGGCGTGGTCAAGCAGGCCGAGCACGGTGTGTTCGGCGCGGCCGTCCGGGTGCCGGTCGATTTCCAGGTGGCGGCGCGTTGCGGCATCGACGATCAGGTGGGCGCTTTGCTGCTCGCAGTGCAGTCCGGCGATATGCGGCAAGTCGCCGCTGAGCATTTCGCGCGCGTAGTCAAGCAGTGCACCGGCTGCGATGGTGGCAGCCGAAGGCAGCTCGATGCCAAAACCGCTGAGATCCTGCACGCCGAATTGCCGGCACAGCGTCCTGAGGGTTGATTCGGCATCGAAGTCCCAATCCGGACGGGCCTTAAGGCTGGCGATGGCGCTTGTGAGCGAGTCCGGGTCCAGCGTCTCGGGGTGCAGCAGTTCGGCCGGCTTCAGGCGCTCAAGCTCGGCGCTCAGCACCTCGTCGCTGTCGACCGTAGCGCAGGCCAGGCGGCCGCCGGCGAGATCCAGCCAGGCAAGCCCGAAGCCGGACTGGGACGAACCGCAGATCGCGGCGAGCAGGCGATCGCCGCGATCCTCCAGCAACGACTCATCGGTTAGCGTGCCGGGCGTGACGATGCGCATGACTTTTCGCTCGACCGGGCCCTTGGCCGCATCCGGGTCGCCGATCTGCTCGCAGATGGCGACCGACTCGCCCTGGCGCAGCAACCGCGCGAGGTAGGAATCGACCGCGTGGTAGGGGATTCCAGCCATTGGAATGGGCTGACCGGCTGATTGGCCGCGTGCGGTCAGTGTGATATCAAGCTTTTTCGCGGCGCGGCGGGCATCGTCATAAAACAGTTCGTAGAAATCGCCCATCCGGAAAAACAACAGGATGTCGGGATAGTCGGCCTTGATGCGGAGGTATTGCCGCATTAACGGGGTATGCTCGGACGTGGACGCCGTCTTGTTCATGCCGGACGCGTCGCAGCTTCGGGCTGCACGCTACCGATTGCTTCGGGGGCCTCAGGCAACCCGGACGGGTGGTCAAACGCGCGACGATTGGTCGCCGCGGTTGCAAAACGGCCGCGCACCGGAGTCAGCCCGCCGAAACCGGCAGCACGGCGTGGACAAAGGTCCCGGCATCGAACGGGCGCAAGTCGACGGCGCGCTCGCCGACGCCGATGAAACGGATCGGGATACTCAATTCCTCGGCAATCGCGAACACGATGCCGCCACGCGCGGTTCCGTCGAGTTTGGTCACGGTGATGCCGGTGAGGTCGACGGCCTGGTTAAACTGGCGCGCTTGGACCAGGGCATTTTGGCCGGTGCCAGCGTCGACCACCAGCATCACTTCGTGCGGCGCTTCGGGATCGATTTTGGCCATGACCCGGCGGATTTTGCCGAGCTCGGCCATCAGATGGCTCTGGGTGTGCAGCCGGCCTGCGGTGTCGGCAATCAGGACATCGATATTGCGCGCCTTGGCCGATTGAAGCGCGTCGAAAATAACCGCAGCCGAATCCGCGCCCTGGCCCTGTGATACGACCGGCACGTTATTTCGTTCGCCCCAGGTTCTGAGTTGCTCCACCGCGGCTGCGCGGAAGGTGTCGCCGGCGGCCAGCATCACAGTCAGGCCGTCGTCGAGATAGCGGCGCGCCAGCTTGCCGATGGTGGTGGTCTTGCCAACGCCATTGACGCCGACCATCAAAATCACGAAAGGCTTTTTCGTCGTCTCGACCGCCAGAAACTGTTCGCAAGGCTCGATCATTGCGTACAGCTCGGCCTGGACCGCCGGCAATACATCGGCCGGCGTCTTGACCAGCCCGGCGCGGATGCCTTGACTCAGCTGATCGAGGATGCGGGTGGTCGCGGCGACACCGAGATCGGCGGTCAACAGCGTGGTTTCGATGTCCTCGAGCAACGCATCGTCGATCGTGGTTGACGACCCGATCAGCCCGAACAGTCCGGCCAGATGCGAGCGCGTGCGTGCCAGTCGGGCTTCCAGCGGATCCTGGTCGTCGCGCGGCTTTTCGCGGACCGTGGTCTGCTCGACACCGGTGCCGGCTTTCTTGCGTCGGAAGATCGAAAACATTCGATAAGGAGTCGGTTTCAGGGCAAGACGCTAGTGTACCCGACCGCCGGCGATTGACGCTCCCGGGCAACCGCCCAATCAGCCCGCCTATTCACCGCCGCCTCCGTTACGCGGCGCCGCCAGCTGCCGTGGCCGGGACGCTTCACGACGATACGCACCGAATGCGTGCTCGCACGGTTGTTGGATAACGGCGGCGTTGGGGATGCGTGGCCGAGCCAAATACAGCGGACGCGGCGGCATGGCGCTGCCACAGTCGCAGGGCTGGTGAAGCAGGCGGGATCAGGCCTTGTCGCAAGCGCAGGCGACGGGGTAGGGGATCAAAAAATCTGACCCCTGCCGACTTTTAGTCGTTAGGATCGCTTAAATTCGACAGACCTCAAGACTTCGATCATGGCTGGAAAGATAAGAATCATTGGCGGAACCTGGCGCGGGCGCCGCCTGAGGGTGCTCGATGCGGCTGGCCTGAGACCCAGCGGCGACCGTTCGCGCGAGCGGCTGTTTAATTGGCTACAAGGCTTCACCCAAGGCGCACATTGTCTTGACCTGTTTGCCGGGACCGGCGCGCTGGGCCTGGAGTGTGCGTCTCGGGGTGCCGCCTCGGTGACGCTGGTCGAGCGTGACGGGGCAGTCGCGCGGCACATCGTCGATTCCATCGTGTCGTGGCCGGGCAGCGATGCCGTCACGGTGCATCGGGCCGAGGCTCTGGCCTGGCTGCGGCGCCCCGTTGGCCCGTTTGACCTGGTCTTCGTCGACCCGCCGTTCGATTCGGATCTGGTCGGTCCCGTGCTGCAGGCACTGGCCCGTCCGGGCTTGCTGGCCGCTGGCGCGCAGGTTTACGTCGAAAGTCCGGCCGGCGCACAGGCCGGCTTATTGCACGACGCCAAGCCAGAACCGGCGGGCTGGGCCGTGCGGCGCGAGAAATGCGTGGCTGGCGTGCGCATGCAACTGCTGACCTTGCCCGGCGAGCGACCGTTATAATCGGACCCTGTCCGAATGCAGGATTTGCTAATGTCCGATGATCTGGATTATCGAATTGCGCTGTATCCGGGTACGTTTGATCCGTTGACCAACGGCCATGCCGACCTGATCGAACGCGCCGCCAGGATGTTCGAAACGATCATTGTGGCGATCGCGGAAAGCCCGCATAAGCAGCCGCTATTCGGTTTGGAAGAGCGAATCGAGCTGGCCCGTGGGGTCATAAACGACCGCAACATGGCGAACGTCGAGGTGACCGGCTTCAGCGACTTGTTGGCTCATTTCGTGGTCAAGCGTCGCGCCGGCGTGATCCTGCGCGGCCTGCGCGCGGTATCCGATTTCGAGTACGAATTTCAGCTGGCTTCGATGAATCGGCACCTCGTGAGCGCGGCTGAAACCGTGTTTCTGACTCCATCGGAGGAGTACAGTTTTATCTCAGCGAGCTTGGTCCGGGAAATCGCGCGCCTCGGCGGCAATGTCGGTGAATTTGTCGATCCGCGCGTCGCCCGTGCGCTGAAGCGCCGTTTCCGGATCGCCTGAGCATCGCCGGTCGATGCGGATCTCGCCTGTCGGCCCATCCCCGTTTCACTTTAAAACCCGAGACTGTCATGAATCGAATTTTCTTTGTATTGTTGTTTTGCTGCCTGTCAGCGGCGAGTTCGGCTGGTGCTCACGGGCCGGGTGCCGCGGATGATCGACGGGCGCGAAATCGCGCCGGGCCAGTCGACCTCCGATATGTACCTGGACGAAAACGGGCAAGTTGATCGCGATCTTGCGATCAACGGGCCGCTGGCGGCCGGAATTCCGGGTGCCGCGGCTGCCTGGGTGCATCTGGCCGAGCGCTACGGGCGGCTCGAGCTCGACACGCTGCTGAGACCGGCGATCCGGCTGGCCGAGCAAGGGTTTGCGGTCGATCTGAAGTACCAGCAGCTTCTGAACTGGCGCGCGCATGTCATGCTGCAATGGCCCTATACCTCCGACATCTTCATGCCCGGCGGAGAGCTGCCCGAACTGGGCGATCGGATTGTGCAGGCCGATCTTGCAGAAACCCTGAAGCGCCTGGCCAAACAGGGTCACGATGGCTTTTATCGCGGCGAGACGGCGCAGAAGCTGGTGGCCGGCTCGCGCGCCGCCGGCGGCATTTGGACGCTTGAGGATTTCGCCGGTTACCAGGCTGTGGAGCGCCATCCGGTGACCATCGAGCACCGCGGCTATCGTCTACTGACCGCGCCGCCGCCGTCGTCCGGCGGGGTCGCGATTGCGCAGATTCTGAACCTGATCGAGCCGTTTGATCTGGCCGCTCTGGGCCGCAGCGAGCGTGTCCATGTGCTGGCCGAAGCGATGCGCCGGGCGTATCGAGACCGGGCTCTTTACCTGGGCGACCCGGCGTTTGCCGAAGTGCCGATGGAGATGCTGCTCAGCGATCATTACGCGGCCGGATTGCGCTCGACGATTCGGATGGACCGGGCCTTGCCGTCGGAATATCTTCGCGGTTCTCGGCACCCCGGGCGGCTCGCGCATCATCACCATGGTCGTTCTCGGGATCCTGGACTTTTTCGACGGCAATGGCCCGGACTCCTGGGTGTCGCTGCCGCGCTTTCACCATCAATACCTGCCCGACGAGATTTCGGCCGAGCGCAAGGCACTGAGCGAACAAGAGATCGGCGAGCTTGAAGCCCTGGGCCACGAGGTCAGCGTGCGCGACCGCCCCTGGGGCAACATGCACGGTGTCCTCTGGAACCGTAGCGACAACACGCTGGAAGCCGCGCACGACCCGCGCTGGGAGTCTGGCAAGGCCGAAGTCCGGCCCTGAGCCCGCCTGGACTCAAAATCTGCGCTGCCGCGCCGCCGTGAGATGGGTCGTGAAATCGGCCGCAGGTCGGAAACGCGAACCGCCGGATCGCGCGGTCAGGCGGCGACCAAGCCAGCGTGCCGGAGCCGACACGCAATTTATGCTTTACGGCGGGTCATGGCGGCCGTCAGAATCAGTCGAAGCGAATCCTCGAAGGGCATGTCAATGGGCTCCAGCCAATCGCTGGGAACATAGATGGTGTATCCGGCAACCTGGTAGCTCAGCGGCAGGTAGACGGCGACTTCGCCCTCCTTTCCAAACGGCAGGTCGGAGAAATCCTCGCGCGTGACATAGCCCATGACGCCGATCTTGAGGTCGGGATGGCGGACCATGACGGCCTGCTTAAAACGCGATCCGCCCTCGCCACTAAAGTAATCAACGAAGTCCTTGGTCGCACGGAATACCGTTTTGACCAGCGGCATCCGGTCGAGCACCATTTCGCCAAGATCGATGAGTTTCCGAAACAGCCACAGTTGACTGAGCAGGCCGATCGCCATGACCAGCGCGATGCCGCCGACAAAGCCCATGCCGCGCAGATACCAGGATTCTGGAATGAACAGCTTGATCAGGTAGCCGACGCCGGACTCGGCCAGACCGGCCAGCCACAGCACGATCAGCAGCGTCAGCGCAATCGGGATGATCGTTGCCAGGCCTTTCAGAAACAGGCGTACCAGCTTCTGGGCGGTCGAGGCATCGAAATGTTCACTGTTGCTCACGAGGTCGTTGTCCTAAAGATCATCGAACTTGCGTTTTAGCGCACCCTGGTCGTCGATAACGATGCGTTCCAGCGTTCGGATTCGCGATTCGAGGTCTTCTATCGCGTGCTGCTGCCCGGCGTGCACGCTTTGGCTTTTGGCCTGACGTTTTCCTGCGAGCCAGAGCTGGGTGACCCGCACAACGCCCCAGATGGCAATGGCGGCAACAATAGCGGAATATAGATTCATGGCGCTCGTCGATCGATTCGGATTGCCGGAATTGTAGCCTTTTGAGCGGTCCGCAGGGATTCCGGCTTTACGGGGCGCTTTCGGGTAGTTTCCCGGGCAGGCCGGACGCGCCGGGTGGATGCTGCACACGAATTCGTTCCATCAGATAACACAGGCAGTCCTGGCGAATGGCGTCGGCCTGGGTGGTTAGCATGGCCGGCATCGCCGGGCGCTGGGTCAGCAGGCTGCCGTCGACTTCGCAAAACCAGTTTTGGGTGCAATCCTCGCCTTCGGTGTCGAGCGCCAGCAGCGAGCGGCCGTTGCCACGCGTCCGGGCAAAGCGGGTGCCGGGCGGCAATTCGCTGAAGTTGAGCTTGTCGATGCCGGCCTCGAAGCTGAGATCGGCCGGCTCGCTGCCGAACGTGAACGAGCACTCGGGCGGGATCTTGACCACCGCGGCGACCTTGAAAAGATCCAGATCTTCCGGCTGCGGGAACTGCTCGGACAAGTAGTCCATGTTCAAAACGCTTTCCAGGTACGCCATGGCGTGATCGGTGCCGCCGCGCATGCCCGGAAGGCCGCATTCCAGCGTGACCGCTGGACAAAACTGACCGAACGCGTCGGACTGGACGCCGCCCGGCTCGGTGAAATAGACGACCGTTCTCGAAAAACGGGTGGCGAGATTGAGGCGCTGGGCGTCGATTTTGTTGACCGCCGCGTAGTGCGGGTTTTCACCGGTGTTGTTGTGGATGTCAATGCTCGCGAACGGTTTAAGCGAGCGCATGTGGCGGGTAAGCTGGTCCAGCATGGCGCAAAAGGGCGAGTCGGAGCGGCGCGTGCCCGGCCAGCAGCGGTTCATGTCGGCCTGATCGGGAAGGTGGCGTTTGTGTTCGGCGGCCGCCGTGATATTACCGATGAACAGCGCCAGGCTTCTGGGCAGCGGGTCGCGCTGGTAACGCCCGGCGAGAAGCCGGCGTACCGAATCCCAGCCTGAAATCTCGTTGCCATGTTGCAGCACGGATACGAATAAGGGTGCGGGTTTGCGGCCGGGCAGGTGGATCAGCGTTGGGCCGTCCAGATAGCGTGCCAGCGAAGCCGCAGGGTGTTTCAGCAAACCCGCCGGCAGGTGATCCAGGATCGTAACGTGCATGGGTGACAGAAGCTAAGATTCCGATAGGTTAGCCGACTAGTGTACTCCGTCGTCGATCGGGCGGCATTCGGAGGAACGCTTGTATCCGTGTGCGATCGGCGATTGCCAAGCTGATGTTTTGGACGCGCAGCGCCCTGTCTGCACATCGGAGATCGGCCGGGTGCCGCGAGATTTGCAAACGGGTACACTACTGGCTTGGGAGCCGGTTGGATTAAACTGATCGTTGCGGAGGAAAGCCGCTGTGAGTCAGCTGCTTTGATTTTTTGAAGAAAATAGTGGATCTGGTTCACAAAACAGAACGGCGAATCCGACTCAATCCGGCTTTTCAGCAGTAGTAGATCAAAAGTTCATCCATGCGAATCCCGACAGCCTCCTGGCAGGCGGCAACCGGTTGGATGGCTTACGGCAGACTTGAAAACGGCCGTGGTCGCCCTTAACCTCCAGCAACAGCGAAAGCGCGGAGCATACGCCACATGATCGAAGCCAAAAAACTAACTCGGCGCTACGGCGATTTCACCGCCGTCGATCGCCTGAGTTTCACGGTTGAATCCGGCACGGTTCTCGGGTTCTTGGGCCCGAATGGTGCCGGCAAGTCGACCACGATGAAAATGCTAACCGGCTTCCTGCCGCCGTCTTCCGGAACGGCCCGAATCCACGGTCACGACATTATTGAGAATTCGCTGGCCGCGCGCCGTTTGGTCGGCTATCTGCCGGAGGGTGCACCGTTATACGGCGAGCTTCCGGTCAAGCGGTTTATGGACTTCATCGCCGGTGCGCGCGGATTCCGCGGTGCCGAGGCCGAGCGTCGTATCGATCAGGCGCTCGAGCGATTGCAACTCGACGAGGTCCGGAACCAGACCATCGAAACGCTTTCGAAAGGTTTCAAGCGCCGCGTCGGCCTGGCCCAGGCCATTATCAGCGATCCACCGGTGCTGATCCTGGACGAACCAACCGACGGCCTGGATCCAAATCAGAAGCAGCAGGTTCGTCGGTTGATCCGGGAAATGTCGGAGGGCAAGATCATCATCATCTCAACCCATATTCTCGAGGAGGTTGATGCCTTGTGCTCGCGCGCCATGATCATCGCCCGCGGACGCCTGCTGGCCGACGACACGCCGGCTTCGCTGCTAGCCCGGTCGCGCTACGCGCGCGCGGTCAGCCTGGCCTGCGACGATCAGCAAGTGGCGGCCTCGGCGTTGAGCGAGCTGGTCGAGGCCGGCGAGGTCGAAATCCGGCGCGGCTTGATTACCGCCTTTCCATCCGGCAAGGGTGACTTGTTTCAGGCGGTCTCGACGCTGGCGCGCGAGCGCGGCTGGCGCGTTTCGCGGTTGCAGCTCGAGGCCGGCCGGCTTGATGACGTATTCCGCACGATCACCGGCGAAAGCCATTCGGAGAAAGCGGCATGAGGGGCAATCTATCGGTCATTCTAAAGCGTGAGCTGGCCAGCTATTTCGCGACCCCGGTGGCCTACGTCTTTATCGTTATTTTTCTGCTGATGGCGGGCGCGTTCACGTTCTATCTCGGCAATTTTTACGAGCGTGAAATTGCCGACCTGCAGCCGTTTTTCCAGTTCCACCCGTGGTTGTACCTGTTCCTGGTGCCGGCCATCGGCATGCGCTTGTGGGCCGAGGAGCGCAAGTACGGCACGATCGAGCTGCTGCTGACCCTTCCGATCACCGCCGGCGAGGCGGTGCTTGCGAAGTTTCTGGCCGCCTGGTTGTTCGTCGGACTCGCGCTGGTGCTGACCTTCCCGATCTGGCTGACCGTCAATTTGCTGGGCAATCCGGACAACGGCGTAGTGCTTACGGGCTATCTCGGAAGCTGGTTGATGGCGGGCGGTTTTCTGGCCATCAGCGCCTGCCTTTCCGCGGTCACACGCAATCAGGTTGTGGCGTTTATTTTGTCGGTGGTGGTCTGTTTCGGGTTTCTGCTTTCAGGTCTGCCGATGATCCTCGATGCCTTTCGCGGCTGGCTGCCGCAGGCGGTCGTCGATGCCATCGCGAATCTGAGCTTTCTTAGCCATTTCAATTCGATTTCGCGCGGCGTGATCGATGCCCGTGACCTGGTTTATTTCCTGTTAGTGATCGGCTTCTGGCTGGTCGCCAACCGCATCGTGATCGAAATCAAGAAGGCGCAGTAGTCATGAAAAACATCTATTCTTCGAGCGCGCTGATCGTTCTGGCCGTGCTGTTCGTGGTCCTGACGATGTTGACCGGGCTGCTGTTTAAGAACTGGCGCGTCGACCTGACCGAAAATCGCCTTTATACCCTGTCGGAGGGCACGGCCAACATTGTTCGCGAGTTGGCCGAGCCGGTCACCTTGAGGCTGTATTTCAGCGATTCTGCCAGCCAGGACCTGCCGCAGATTCGGCGCTATGCGAACCGTGTCTGGGAGCTGATGCAAGAAATCTCGGTCGAGTCGGATGGCCTTGTGCAACTGGAACGCATTGATCCAGAGCCGTTTTCTGAAGCCGAGGACGCTGCCGCGCGCTATGGTCTGGAGCCTGTTCCGTTGAGCCAGGCAGGGGATGTGCTGTACCTTGGCGTGGTTGGAACCAATTCACTCGATGGGCTCGAAGTGCTGCCCTTTCTCTCGCCGGGCCGCGAGGCCGTTCTCGAATACGAGCTTGCCCGCATGCTCGATACGCTGTCTCGGCCCGAACTTCAGCGCGTCGGTTTAATCAGCGGCCTGCCGATTTCCGGCGGGCTGAATATGCAGACCGGGCAGCGCAACCCGGCCTGGGCGGTCTTTGAACAATGGAGCGAGCTGTTTGATCTCGCCCCGGTCGAAGCCGACGCCAGCGAGCTGCCGCCCGGGCTGGACGCATTGATCGTCGTGCATCCGAAAAATCTGTCCGAGGAACTGCTGTTTTCGATCGACCAGTTCGTGCTCGGTGGCGGCCGGATGCTGGCTTTTGTTGATCCCTACGCCGAGGCTGATCCCGGCGACAACCCAACGGATCCGGCCAGCCACTTCATGGC
>JAIVHD010000269.1 GCA_020201235.1 Lysobacteraceae bacterium | reverse complement strand
GCGCTCCGGGCTGGGCTTCAAGCAGGGCCTGGTGCTGGGCAATCTGGTCGGCCTGATCGACAGCGATTACCAGGGGCCGGTCCAGATGCCGTGCTGGAACCGCGGCGCTGATGTGATCCGGATCGAGCCCGGCCAGCGTATCGCGCAACTGGTGCTGTTGCCCGTGCTTCAAGTTAAACTGAAAGTGGTAGAGGCGTTCGACCAATCTGCACGGGCAGCCGGCGGATTGGGTCATTCGGGGACACATTGAAACCAGGACTGGGGGCGTCATGATAAAAGGCCCGAACACGATGCACAACGGCAGCCGATTGCAACGCCTGACCGGCTTGATCATCTTGGGATTCGGACTCGCCGTGCTGGTGCTCGGCGGCTATCTGGTTTGGAACAGCCTGCAGGCCCGGATCGCGCTGGCCCGGGCCGGAGAGCAGGCGGCCACGCAGGTTGTTGCGCTGGAGCGGCACATCGCCAGCCTGCGCACGGCCATGATCAGCGACGCCTTCCGGCAAGCCGCGCAGGCGGTACTGGACGGCGAGGCCGAGCGCGTCGACCTAATCAAGGCGCTGCGTGAGCAAAAGGTTGGCAATGTTTTGAACGTGGTGGTTGCCGAAGGCAATGTTGAAGAGCTTGATTTTGATGCCTTTCCCGGGGGTGGTTTTGCCGCCCTGCAAATGATGTTACAGGCCGATCGCGACGGCTCGGCACCGGCCCAGGTTCACTTCGCAGGCACGCCTGACGAGTACCTGGCGCTGGCCGAGCGACTGCAGCCGGACGTCGTCGGCGCAAGTCCGGTGGTCCTGCTCAGTCTGCCGGTCAGTGTTCTGGTTAACCAGATCCGCCGGCCCGACAGCATCGACTCAATGAGCCTTGTGCAGCAGACCGACGGTGCCCAGATCGTCATCGAGGAATTCGGCCGTGGGGTTTTACCGGGCAGTTCGTCGATTGATGTGCGCGGCACCATGTTTCGGCTCGACTGGCATCGGACTACGGTGATCGGCCCAATGTCGTCGATGCAGCTTGCCGGCATCGTGCTCGCAGGCCTGCTGACGATCCTGTTGGGCGTGCTGATGATCCGGCGTACCCGGCAGCTCGCCGGTTCGGCCGACAGCCCGACAGTCAAAGCGACCGGCCCCAGCGAAACCCCAGGCGAGTCGCCAGAGCCTTTAAAACGCGCCGCTGATACGCCCGAAGCGCAGGTGGAACCGGACCCGGTTCGGGGCCCGGACATCGAGCCCGCTGCGGCACCTGCACCCCGACCTTTGCCGTCGCATTCGGCCGCGCCTGAGCTGCACGATCCGGCGTCGGAGTCCAGTGATGGGCCATCACAGCTGACTGCGGACGGAGAAGCGCGCCGCGAAACGACCGTGCCACGAAGTTTTGACGCGCCCGAGCTCAGTCCGGACTATTTGTCAGAACCGCCGTCAGATGAACCGTTGGAGAAGCCGTCAGATGAGCTGGCAGATGAGCTGTTGGATGAACCGCCAGATGAGTTGTCAGACGAGCCGTTGGAGACGCCGTTGGAGACGCCGTTGGATGAGCCATTGGAGAAGCCGTTGGATAAGAAGTTGGAGAAGCCGCTGGATGAGTTCGACTCGCCCGATGACACACTGGATTACGAGTCGGTGTTCGAGCCGGAGGCCTCGCCCGAGGGGCGTGTCGAGATGAGCCTAATGCTGAATTCGCTGCTCAAGGCCGATGCGAGCCGGGACGATGGTGCCGACGACCGCGACGACGCCGAGGGCACCGATCCCGCGTCAGCCGCCGAGCAGCGCCCAGAGCGCCACCCCTCGCACGTCAGCGCCGAACACGAGCGCGCAATCGCGCTGCCGTCGAAATCGATTTTCCGCGCTTACGACATCCGCGGCATTGTCGGCGACACGCTGAGTGCCGAAATTGCCGAAGCGATCGGCCAAGCGATTGGCTCTGAGGCGCGTCATCGGGGTCTGGGTCGTATCGCAGTCGCTCGCGACGGCCGCCTTTCCGGGGCCGAGCTGCTGGCGGCATTGAGCCGCGGCCTGGTCGCTGCCGGCCTGGAAGTGATTGATGTCGGCGCGGTCCCGACCCCGGTGCTGTATTACGCCGCGCAGGAACTGGCCGGCGGCTCCGGCGTCATGGTCACCGGCAGCCACAATCCGCCTGATTACAACGGCTTCAAAATCATGATGGGCGGGGAGACGCTCTCAGGAGACTCGATTTACGACCTGCATCGACGCTTGGAAACCAGCGATCTGACGAGCGGCAACGGCAGCATCACGGCCCAGCGCATCACGGCCCAGTATATTGAGCGAATCGGTACCGATATTCAGCTCGAAAGGCCGCTGAAAGTGGTCGCTGACTGCGGCAACGGCATCGCCGGCGCGATCGCGCCAAAGCTGCTTGCCGCGATCGGCGCCGAGGTGATTCCGTTGTATGCCGAGGTCGACGGTACGTTTCCCAATCATCACCCGGATCCGGGTGACCCGGCCACACTGGAAGATCTCAAGCTGTGCGTGCGCAACTTCAAGGCCGACATCGGCGTCGCCTTCGACGGCGATGGCGATCGGCTCGGCGTGGTCGCCCCGGACGGCGAAATCATCTATCCCGATCGGCTGATGATGCTGTTCGCGCGCGACGTGCTGTCGCGGGTGCCCGGGGCACCCATCATTTTCGATGTCAAATGCTCCAGCCTGTTGCCGATCGAAATCGAAAAGGCCGGCGGAAAGCCCGTCATGGCGCGCACCGGGCACTCCTACATCAAGCAGCAGCTCAAGCGCGAGCAGGCTCCGCTGGCTGGCGAAATGAGCGGCCACTTCTTCTTTGGCGAGCGTTGGTATGGTTTCGACGACGGCATATACGCCGCCGCGCGTCTGCTGGAAATTCTGGCGGCCGACACACGCGCCACCGGCCAGATCCTCGCCTCGTTGCCCAAGGCCGAGAGCACGCCTGAACTGAAAGTCGAAATGAAGGAAGGCGAATCGCATCCATTTGTCGAGGAATTTCAGAAAAAAGCCCGCTTCGAGGGCGCCGAAATCAACACCTTGGACGGTGTGCGCGCCGATTTCGCGGACGGCTTCGGTCTGGTTCGCGCATCCAACACCACGCCGGTGCTGGTGCTGCGTTTCGAGGGTAAGGATAAAAAAGCGCTGGCGCGAATTAAGCAAGCCTTTCGCACGCAAATGCTGGCCATCAACCCGGCGCTGAAAATCCCGTTTTAGCCGACGGGTTCGGGTCAGTCGTGCGGGTTCGGGTCAGTCGTTAGCGTCCGGAGCGCCGGTTTGTTCGGTCCGCCAGTTGACCAGTTTCCAGTTGTCACGCTGTTCGTCGCTGGTGTCCAGAGCGATCCAGTAGGTTTTGCCGGCTTCGACATCCAGTTCAATCGCCTGGCTGCCGTTGTGCTGACCGATAGAGCGTCGCAGGCCCGGCGTCTGGCCGAGATGGGTAACCGCTCCCTTGGCGTTGATTGTGTGACGGCCAGGCTTCAGCCAGACGGCTTGGCTGCGGCTCGTCAAGCGGCCGTCGACGTCAGTAATCCCGACCGCCAAAAGCTGCTGAGCCGGCCGGTTGAGGCTGCCACTAACCACGGCATGTGGCTCGCCGGCCCGGGCAAACGGGGCGTCGCTCCAGGCGGTCGGCGCGGCTGCAAGCGCGGCGAGAATTGTCGTCAGTGATGCAAATCGAATCATGAGAACCTCCTTGGAAAGACGCGTCTTTTATAGGGCCGGGATTCGCCAGCCGGTGTTGCCATGTGCACCCAGGATCACGCTTCGATCCCGCCGAGATCCGACATCGACAGGCGCCGGTTTGGTTTGATAAGCGCCACGCCTGGCGTGTCTTGCTGGCCGGATTCGAGACCGGGCCGGGCCGACGTGGCTTGCGCCGCAAAAGCCCAGCGATCAATCCGGACGCAATCTAATAATACGCCTGTTCGATGAACAGCGGCTCGAGCTTGCCGCCCCATTCGGCCCGGTATCGTTCCAGCAGCACCTCGGCCGGGGTCATACCGGTTTCGACGATCTGGTGCAGCGGTCCGAGAAAGCCGGTCTCGTCTTCGCCCGCAGCCGATAGGCACTTGCGCTTGGACAGCCCCTGGTGGGCCAGCGCCAGCATGTCGCGCGCCACGTCGCGCACCCGCCGACCCTGGATGTGTGCGTCGAGGCCGATGCGCGCGACATCGCCGATCAGATTGGCCAGGTCCTGGCGCGTCCAGCCCTTGCACAGTTCCAGACAACCATCAAGGCTGGCCTGATCGTACAGCGCTCCGACCCACAGCGCTGGCAGCGCGCACAGGCGATTCCACGGCCCGCCGTCGGCACCGCGCATTTCCAGGAATCTCTTCAGGCGGACTTCGGGAAAGGCCGTCGTCAAATGGTCTTCCCAGTCGGCCAGCGTCGGGTACTCGCCTGGCAGGGCCGGTAAGCTACCGGCCATAAAGTCGCGAAATGACTGGCCCGATGCATCGATGTAACGACCGCCGCGACGGACAAAATACATCGGCACATCAAGCATCCATTCGGCATAGCGCTCAAACCCAAACCCGGACTCAAACACGAATGGCAATTGGCCGGTTCGATAACGGTCGGTGTCGGTCCAGATATGGCTGCGGTAGCTCAGGTAGCCTGAAGGCTTGCTCTCGACGAACGGCGAATTGGCGAACATCGCCGTGGCGATCGGCTGTAGCGCCAGCGAGGCCCGAAACTTATCGGACATATCAGCCTCGCTGGAAAAATCGAGGTTGACCTGGACGGTACAGGTGCGGGTCATCATGTCGAGACCGAGCGTACCGACGCGCGGCATGTGGTTGCGCATGATGCGGTAACGCTGCTTTGGCATCCACGGGATTTCATCGCGGCGCGCGGTCGGATGAAAGCCGAGTCCGAGGAAACCGGCGCCCATCGGCTCGGCCACGGTGCGAACTTCGGCCAGGTGCGAGTGGACCTCGTCGCAGGTCTGGTGGAGATTTTCCAGCAAATCACCGGACAGCTCGAACTGCCCGCCCGGCTCGAGCGTAATCGAGCAGCCCGAGCGCTTCAGCGCGATGATGTTGCCGTCCTCGATCTCGGGTTGCCAGTCAAAGCGCTCGGCCATGCCCTGTAACAATTGGCCAATGCCGCCTTCGCCCTCGTAAGGCAGGGGCTTGAGATCTGCCATCCTGAATCCGAATTTTTCGTGCTCAGTGCCGATCTTCCATTGCTCCGGCGGCCGGCAGCCTGAGGCGAGGTGCTCGACCAGTGGTTCGAAACGGGTGATCGGTTGAGCGAAAGATGTGGTTTCTGTCATGGGACTCGGCGTGCACGAAGAACGCCGATTATCGCCCAAGCGCGACGGCTTCGCATGAGCGAACATCATGCGAGCGCGTACACTAGGCTCAAATGATGCGATTTCCGTTGTTACTTCTGTTGTTCGGTGCCGCATGCTGTAGTGCGGCCGAAATCCACCGTGGCCTGGGGCCGGCGCCAGATACGCTTGATATCCACCGCGCACAGGGCGTTTCGGCCTTCAACCTGCTGCGCGACCTGCACGAGGGCTTCCTGACCCGCGACGCCCGTGGCCGCCCGGTCGCCGGCATCGCCGAACACTGGACTGTCTCGGACGACGGTCGGCAATGGCGCTTCCAGCTCGACCCCGAGGCCAGCTGGTCGGACGGTAGCCCGATTGTGGCTGCCGATTTCGTGCGCGGGTTTGAGCGTGCCGGCGCTGTGCAAACC
>JAIVHD010000048.1 GCA_020201235.1 Lysobacteraceae bacterium | reverse complement strand
CCACCGGCGGGCCCGACGCAAGGGGCCAACGGGCCGGTTCGTGCGGACCGGCGTTGCCGCCGCCGAATGATGGGCAGCGAGTGCTGAACAGTGCGTGCTGTTGATCACGGGCAGGGTTGCTTTGCCGCGCGTGGATGCGTGTGAGTCAGCTGTGGACATTGTGCGATTCATCATTGCCGGACCGGGCGGTTTGCGACGGCCCGGGGCGGTCTCGGATCCAAAAGCAGGCGCAGCGCTGCGCTGCGGCTCATCGTCGCGAGCAGCGGCGCGTCGATGGCCTGCTCCAGATAGGCCAGGTTAGCCGCGGGTCGGTCAAACTGCGGGTCGAGAAAATTAGCGACCCAGCCGGCCAGACGCAAGCCGTCGGCCGAGATCGCACGGACACTCAGCAAGGCGTGATTCAGGCAGCCCAGTCGCATGCCGACCACCAGAATGACCGCACAGCCCAGGCGCTGGGGAAATTCCGGCACGAAGCGCGTCGCGTCGATCGGCACTTGCCAGCCACCGACCCCCTCGACCAACTTGACATCTGCGGAAATCGCATTAATTTCGAGGGCGATCGCAGCAGGATCGATGCAAATACCGGCGCGTTCGGCTTCCAGATGTGGGGCCACCGGCGCTTCCAGCGCGATCGGATTGACCTGCTCGTAGCGCAGCTCGACGTTCATCGCAGCGATCAGCTCGAGCGCATCGGCGTTGACCAGTTGGCCATCCAGCCGCTGGCAACCCGACGCCAGCGGCTTGAAGCAGGCGACCTTGAGACCGAGTCCGACCCAGTGGCGCGCCAATGCGGCTGTGACGGTCGTCTTACCGCAGCCGGTATCCGTACCGGTTATAAAATAGGTCGAAGACATGTCGATTGGAGCCTCATCCAGGTGTCGGCTTATTCGTCGTTTCTGCGCCGCCGGCCGATGCTGGAAACCGAAACCGTGGCTTCCTCGCCGTGCAGGCCACGGATTGGTGCACCTTCTTGCGGCGCCCAGGCCGACGCGTAGACGACTTCCCAGGTTGCAGGATAGAGACCATCGTCGCGGCGGAATGTTTCGTAGAAATCGAGAACGGACTTGAGCCTGCCCGGCGTTGTGAGTCCACGACCACGGTCGTGATCGGCGTAGGTCGCGCCAATCGCTTTGAGTTCGGCCATCAGGTCGCGCGGTCGCCGGTAGCGGCTGGTGATCCAGTCGGTATCGAGCACCGGCTCGGCAAAGCCGGCACGCATCATCAGGTCGCCCATCGTCTGGACATCGATAAAGGCGCTGACGTGCGGGCGCGCATCAACACGCCGCCAGGCCTGGCGCAATTCGCATAGTGTGTCCGGGCCAAAGGTCGACAACAGCACCAAGCCACCGGGCTTCATCACCCGTCGGATGCCGTTCAGGGTCGCAGGCAAGTCCGTGCACCATTGCAGCATTAGGCTGGAATAGAGCAAATCGACGCTGGCGTCGACCAGCGGCAAGGCATTGGCATCGGCGGCGACCCGCTCGAAGCGTTTGCGGAACCAGCCGCGGCGCGCGCCGGCCTGGTGCAACATCGGCAGGGCCAGGTCCAGCGCCACGACCTTCGCGGCCGGAAAGCGCCTGGCCAGTTCGGCCGATTGAAGCCCAGGCCCCGAGCCCAGATCGACAACCGTTGCAGGCTCGAAGCGCAGGCCTTCGAGCCGCTCCAAAAGCCGATTGGCGACCTCGGCTTGGACCACCGCGCGGTCGCTGTAACGATCCGCCGCCCGTCCGAACGCCCGGGCGATGGCGCGGCGATCAAACATCGCCGATGAAACGCCTGATTTCGGCCGCCACCAGGTCGGGGGCGGTTAAAAACGGCGCGTGCGCGGCGCCGGCGATGTTCACCAGGCGCGCGTTGTCAAGCTGCTGGCAAAGGCGCTCCAGCGCCGCCCATGCAACCAGCCGGTCGCGCCGCCCTCCGAGCAGCAAGGCCGGCCGCGCGATTTCGCCGAGGCGCTCGACCAAATCGGTTTCGGCCAGGTGGTTCAGACCCGCCAGCAGCGCCTGGTGATCCGGAAGCCCGTGCCGCAGAGCCAGCGCCTTCAGGCGATCCAACTCACCTCGCGCGACAACGCTGCCGTGAGTTTCGAGCGCCAGAAAGCGATTGAAGACACGCTCGGGCTGATCCGCCAGCTCCATCGCCATGGCTTTGAGCAGCACCTTGTCGACGCCGTCAGGCCAGTGGTGCCGGGTGACGAAACACGGCGTCGCCGAAATCAGGATCAAGCCCCGGAAGCGTTGCGGCCACTCGAGCATGGCCTGCATCGCCAGCAATCCGCCAAGCGACCAACCCAGCAACCAGACCGGCTCCGAGGCACACTCGAACAGCGGATCAAACAGTTCGCGCAGCAGCTTCGTTTGATCCCTGGGCCAGGCCTGCCCGCGATTGAGTCCGTGACCCGGCAAGTCCAGCCCTCGCCAGTCGACGTTCGGTAGCCGCTCGACCAGGCCTTCGAACAGCCCATGGTGCATGGCCCAGCCGTGCAGGGTTGCGATTACCGGTTGGCTCATGTCATCAAATCCTCCATCGCGTCGACCAGGCCGGCGATGTGTTCGGGTCGGTGGGCGGCCGACAGCGTGATCCGCAGCCGCGCGCGACCGATCGGAACCGTCGGTGGCCGAATGGCGCGAGCCAGGAATCCGCGCTCGGCCAATCCGTTGGCCAACGCCAAGGCGCGTATATTGTCGCCGATGATGATCGGCTGGATGGCAGTGGCCGACGACGCAAGTGCAATCCCGGCCGCTGCGGCACGCTCGCAAAAGCACCGGATATTGTCGTGCAAACGCCGCCGGCGCCAGCTTTGCTGCTTTAAGAGATTGAGCGCGCAGCCGGTCGCGGCCGCCAACGGAGGTGCCATTGCGGTCGAGTAGATGACGCCGCGTGCGCGGTTGACCAGGGCCTCGATCAAGGCGCGGTCAGCCGCGATTACGGCACCCTGGGTGCCCAGTGACTTCCCGAACGTGACGACAAATGCGTCGATTTTCTCCGAAGAAACACCTAAATGCTCATGGATGCCACGGCCTTTTTCTCCCACAACACCAAAGCCGTGGGCGTCGTCGAGCCACAGTCCGAGGTCGTGGCGATCGGCCAGTTTTGCCAGCGCCGGCAACGGGGCCAAATCGCCATCCATCGAAAACACCCCGTCGCTCGCAATCCAGCGCACGCGATCGGCCGGGCTCTGAGCCATCTTGGCTCGCGCATCGTCGATGTCGTTGTGGCGATAGCGGCGCAGGCGCGCGCCGGCCAGACGCGCGCCGTCGTTTAACGAGGCGTGATTGAGCCGATCGCCAAGCACCGCGTCGCTGCGATCGAGCAGTGCCTGGCCGATCGCAAGGTTTGCCTGATAACCGGAACTCACCACCAACGCGTCTTCAAAGCCGAGAAAGTCGGCCAGCGCGCGTTCCAGCTCGCGCTGCGGCCGGGTGTAGCCCGAAACCAGCGCCGAAGCGCTCGAGCCGACGCCGCCGGATTGCCGAAGTCGATTGCCGAAATCGCCGCGCGCCGCGCGCGCCATGGCGTCGGCTACGTCGGGGTGGGTCGCCAGGCCGAGATAGTCGTTGGAACAGAAATTCACAAGACGCTTTCCATCGAGCTCGACGACAACCGGGTCGATGCGATCCAGCGGCTCGCGCACGCGCTCAAGGCCGGCCTGGCCGCGCGCGAGTCGCTGCCCAGCCAGGCGCGCGGCAAGCGCCGGCCTCACGGCAGCGAGGCCGCTTTCGATTCAGGCGCGGCGTTGATGCCGAGCCGCTCAAACAAGCCACGATCGGCCTCGGTGGCCGGATTTCCGGTGGTCAACAGAGTCTCGCCGTAGAAGATCGAGTTGGCTCCGGCCAGAAAACACAGCGCCTGAAGTTCATCGCTCATGTCATCGCGCCCGGCCGACAGGCGCACGCGCGAGCGCGGCATCAGGAGCCTAGCCACGGCAATGGTGCGCACGAATTCCAGTGGGTCGAGGCGCTCGATGCCGTCCAGCGGCGTGCCCGGGACCTGTACCAGCAGGTTGATCGGGACCGATTCAGGGTGCTCTGGAAGGTTGGCCAGCTGGACCATCAGGCCGGCCCGGTCGACGCGCGCCTCGCCCATGCCAACGATGCCGCCGCAGCAGACCTTGAGACCGGCCGCGCGCACATGGCCGAGGGTATCCAGGCGGTCCTGGTAATCGCGCGTGGTGATGACCTGGCCATAGAACTCCGGCGATGTATCCAGGTTGTGGTTGTAGTAATCCAGGCCCGCCCGGCCGAGTCGCTCAGCTTGTTCGGCGCTAAGCATGCCCAGCGTCAGGCAGGTCTCCAGGCCTTCCTCGCGCACCACCGCCAGCAACTCGATGACCTGATCGAGCTGGCGATCGCGCGGCCGGCGCCAGGCAGCGCCCATGCAGAACCGCTCGGCACCGGCGGCGCGCGCTTTGCGCGCGGCGGTTCGCACCTGCTCCGGCGACAGCAGCGGCTGCTCGGTCAGGCCGGTGTTCCAGCGCAGCGATTGCGGACAATACTTGCAATCTTCCGGACAGCGGCCGGTCTTGATCGATAACAGGCTCGAAACCTGGACCTGATTGGCGTCGAAATGGGCCCGGTGCGCAATCTGCGCCTGGTAAAGCAGGTCATTGAACGGCAGGTCGAACAGCGCTTCGACTTCGACCTGCGTCCAGTCATTGCGGGTCGCGTCGCCGCTTGCGGCGCTCGTTGGCGGCAGTGCAGTCATGGCAAGATGGTTCCGGATGAATAACGCACTAGTATCGAAACTGAAGCAGGCCTTTGTCAACCATGATCAACGATTAAAAGTTGACCGGGTGGCACGCACGCTATGGCCACCGGTTTGTCTGGTGTGTGGCCGCAGCAGCGACCGAAGTCAGGATTGCTGTTCGGGCTGTCACGCCGAGCTGCCGGCGGTGGCCGGGCATTGCCAACGCTGCGCCCTGATCCTGCCGCGAACGGTCGCACTGTGTGGCGGCTGCACAAGCCGGCCACCGGCGTTCGACCTGGCCCACGCCGCCTTTGCCTACCTGGCCCCAGTTGCCGGGCTGGTGCAGCGTTTCAAGTTTGGCCAGGACCTGGTTGCAGGACGGGTTCTGGCCGAACTCATGGCCGAACAACTGACCGGTCAGCAGGCCTGCCGCCCCGACCTGCTGATTCCAGTGCCGCTGAACTGGCGTCGCCAGTTCAGGCGCGGCTTCAACCAGTCCGAGTTGCTGTGTCGCGACCTGTCGCGGCACTTCGGCTGGCTGCCGTGGCTTGACGCGCTGCAACGAACCCGCGCCACGGCCGCTCAATCCGAATTGCCTGCCGGCAAGCGCAGCGGCAACGTGCGCGGTGCCTTTACCGTCCGGCGGCTGCCGGTCGGCGTGCGTCACGTCGCGCTGATCGACGATGTGATGACCACCGGCGCAACGCTCGGTGAATGTGCGCGCGTGCTTAAAAACGCCGGCGTACGTCGGGTCGATGCCTGGGTGATTGCACGGGCTTGAATCGAGGTTTACCGACACGTTAACGGCCATTTCGCAGACGTTCCCCGCAATAATGCTGCGCACCGCACCACAACGGGGGTGCTGGCCTGGCGCCTAGTGGGTCATTAGGCTAATTAGGTAACACTCAGCCGTCGCAGGATTTAACGCTGATCTACTGCGGAAAAGCCGGATTGGGCCAGATTTCCCGCTCTTTTTCGTTAAATAGGCCCACTATTCGCCTCAAAAGATCGAAAAATCTGACTCCAACCGGCTTTCCCTCGCTACGATCGGTCAAATCCGACAGGCTCCTAGCGGCTAAAGCCGCTGGCCTCGATAACGGTGTTAACGAGCTTCAACTTCGCGATGATCGGTGGCGTCAGCACGAACGGATAAGGATCGGGTTGATCCAGGCTGCGGTTGAGCAGGTTGATGCGCGTTGCGAGCGCAACCCAATACTCGATACGCTCATCCATGTCGTCGCTGATGGCACCGGGCGGGGCCATACCGATTGCCGACGCGGTTTCCAGCGTATCGACGATCTGGAGCAAATGAGCCCAGCATTCGGCCCAGTCTTCCCAAGGATGCGAAGCGGCGTAGGCACTGACGTAACCGTTTTGCCAGCCGGAGGGCGGGCCAGTATCGTAGTACTGCTGCAATGCACTGGAATAGTCGTTGCGCTCGTCGCCGAAAACCTCGCGTACACGCCCCAGGTACGGTCCATTTTGGACCAGCCGGTCCCAGTAATAGTGACCGCTTTCGTGACGGAAATGGCCCAGCAGTGTGCGCTGCGCTTCGTTCATGGCCACGCGCATGCGTTCGCGCTGGACGTCGTCGGCTTCGGCGAGGTTGATCGTGATCAGTCCCTGGGCATGGCCGGTCATGATCTGCGCGCCTTCGTGATCGTCACGAAACTCAAGGCCACCCGGGTCGTCTTCCATGAACGCAAACGCTAAGCCGGTCTGCGGCTCCAGGTCGCGGCCGACCACAGGCAGGCGATGGCGCCGAAGGTCATAAACCAGACGCCGCTTGCGCCGCTCGACCCGAAACCATAATTCGCGGTTACCGGGCTTGTCGAGGTTGGGAATGACCTGGTTGAGTCGGCAGGCCAGGCAGTAAGGCTCGGGATCGTCGCCCGCCACCATCCAGTTGCAGGCGTCCTCGTCGGAATAATTCTGGCACTGGCGATAATGGCGACCGCGGGCTTCGGTTGCCAGCGCAAGCCAGGACGTGCCGGTGGCCGGCTCCAGCGCCGAAAGGGTTAATTCGTCCGATAAAAATCCGAGAATGCGCCCGCATTCCAGGCATGTGGTGTTCTCGAAATACAAGGTGTTGCCGCACGTGCAGCGAAACAATTTCATTCAGGCGCAGATCCAAACCACGTTAGCGAGATATGCTGCCCGATCTCGCCGATTTCAACCTGGATTTCGTCAATGAATTTCGCCAGCGGCTCACCCTTGAGCTTCACCATGCGCGCGCTGTCGAGATGTCGCATCAGACCCGTGGTGGCCCGTAGCGCCCGATCGTCTTCGCCCGGAAGTTGCGAAACCAGCGACTCCACCGCTTTCAGGCTGAATACGACCGAACGCGGAAACAGGCGATCGCGCAGCAGAAATTTCAGGACATCAGGCCCGGTCACGCGGAGGCGCACGTGGCGTCGGTACATCTGGTAACCGGTCAGCGATTTCAGCACGCTCATCCACTGGATTGACTCAAATGGTGGCAACTCGTCGCTCTCGCCGGGCAGCAGATCATCGGCTCGCACATCGAGAATCCGGGTGGTCACATCTGCGCGCTCGAGATAGCGACCGATCAGAATAAAGTCGTAGGCAAAATCCTGACTCATCGTACCCATTAAGACCCCCGCGATCTGCTGCGAGCCGAGTATCAGCTCGGCCAGCAGCTCGTGCCGGCGGCGCTTGGACAGGTTGCCGGAAATCTGTTCCGACACATCCAGGTACAGGCGATTCATCTGCTCCCAGACCTCTCGCGGTAACAGATCGCGCGCGGCCCGCATGTTTTCACGCGCCAGCGACAGCGTCGACAAAACCGAGCCCGGGTTGCGCTCATCGGCAATCAGGAAGCGCGTGACCTGGCGCTCTCCGGAGCCATCCTCGTAGAGCGACTCAAACAGTTCGGAGTTTCCGGTGATGCGAACCAGCGGCTCCCAGCCCGGCGCGCGTTTGCCAGGCAGGTCGAGATTGAGGTGGGAATTGACATTGATCAGGCGCGCCAAGCCTTCGGCGCGTTCCAGATAGCGTCCATGCCAGTACAGTTGTTCGGCCAGTCGCGCAAGCATCAGTTCGAGCCTCCGGTCGAGGTGTCGACGATCCAGGTATCCTTGCTGCCTCCGCCCTGCGACGAATTGACCACCAGCGAGCCGGCTTTCATGGCAACGCGCGTCAGACCACCGGTGGTGACGTAGGTCTGGCTGCCGGAAAGAATAAACGGACGCAGATCGACGTGGCGCGGTCCGACGCCGCCGGTGACGAAGGTCGGGCAAGTTGAAAGCGCCAGCGTCGGCTGGCCAATGTAATTTCGCGGATCGGCGCGAATCAGGCGCGCGAATTTGCGCTGTTCTTTCGCACTCGAGTGCGGCCCGATCAGCATGCCGTAGCCGCCCGACTCGTTGGCCGGCTTGATCACCAGTTGATCGAGGTGCTCGAGCACGTATTCGCGGTCTTCGGCAACGCTGCACTTATAGGTCGGCACGTTTGGCAGCAGGGCCTCTTCGCCGAGGTAGTAGCGGATGATTTCCGGCACCCAGGCATACACCACCTTGTCGTCGGCAACACCGGCCCCGGGCGCATTGGCCAGCGCAACTTTGCCGGCCCGCCAGGCGCGCATCAGACCGGGCACCCCCAGCAGCGAGTCGGGTCGGAAGACTTCCGGGTCCAAAAAGGCATCGTCGACACGCCGGTAAATGACATCGACCGGCTGCAGGCCGGCGATGGTGCGCATCGACACGTTGTTTTCGTCATCGACCACCAGGTCGCGGCCCTCGACCAGCTCCACGCCCATTTGCTGGGCCAGGTAGGCGTGCTCAAAATAGGCTGAATTGAAGGCCCCGGGCGTGAGCACGACCACGTTCGGGTACTCGACCGGACGCGGCGAAAGTGAGGCGAGCGTATCAAACAGCTGCGAGGCGTACTCGTCGATCGGCTGGATGCCGGAATCCGCGAACAGCTCCGGAAAAACACGCTTCATGACCTGGCGATTTTCAAGCATATAGGACACGCCCGACGGAATCCGCAGGTTGTCTTCCAACACGTAGAACGTGCCGTCGCCATCGCGCACCAGGTCCGAGCCACAAACGTGGGCCCAGATCCCGAGCGGCGGGGAGATACCGCGGCATTGTTCGCGAAAGTGCTCCGAGCCGTCGATCAGATCGGCCGGAACAACACCGTCGCGGATGATCTTCTGGTCGTTGTACAGGTCGTCGATAAACAAGTTGAGCGCGCGCACCCGCTGCTGCAAGCCTTTGGAGACGCGATCCCACTCCTTTTTCGGGATGACGCGCGGAATCAGATCGAACGGCATGGCGCGGTCGACGCCGGCATCCTCGAAATAGACCCGAAAGGTAATCCCTGCAGGCGAATGCGTCCGCAGCCCTGAATGGGGCAAAACTTCTGATTGCATTGGTAAGACCCTGGGCACCGCTCCTCATACGAGGATTGCGATGCTGATACTCTGAAAGCCAGTCAACCGACCGGAGAACGTAAATGGCAAGCGTTATAACAGACCCGATGGTCGATGCCGCGACCGAGACCGCTCGGATCGACGACAGCCTGCTGCTGGTGGTCGATGTGCAGGGCAGGCTGGCGCGGTTGATGCACGGCTGCGACGACATGATCCGGGCGCAGCGAATTCTGATCGAGGCCTGCCGTTTGCTCGATGTTCCGATCATCTGGGCCGAGCAATTGCCAGACAAGCTCGGCCCGACGGTCGATGAACTGCAACGGCCTCTGGCGGGCTTGAGCGCGTGTCCGAAATCGAGCTTTGGCTGCCTCGGCGATGACGCGCTGCGCGAGCGCATCGCGCAGTCGGGCCGGTGCCAGGTGCTGCTGTGCGGAATCGAGGCGCATGTTTGCGTTTGGCAAACCGCAAGTGCCCTGATTGAGCTCGACTATAGCGTGCACCTGGTGGCCGACGCGGTGTCGTCGCGCAGCCTGTTCAACCGTGACATCGGCTTTCGCCGCATGCAGCAAGCCGGTGTTCGTCCAAGCTGCGTCGAAATGGTGCTGTTCGAGCTCATGCGCAATGCCGACCACCCGCGCTTTCGCCAAGTCAGCGCGCTGCTCAAATAGCCTCGACCCGGCGATGGCCGGACGGCAGGCTCGGTCAGGCCCGTTTCTGATCTGGTGGTCTCGTGTAGCCGTCACATATTGAGCATGCGCCCACCGTCGACGGCCAGGATCTGGCCGGTTACATAGGTGCGCGAGTCTGCATGATCAGGCCGGCCTTGGCCTGGCTGTAGATGGGGTGGTCTTTCAGTGGGACGATTCCATGAATATCAACCAGATTGACAATGCTGCCAGCGCGCCCGGCCATGGCCTTCGCGGCCGCCAGGCTCAGCCAGAATGGCGCACGCTGGTTGCTGTCGATTAACGCATCCCACTGCTGCTGAGAGGCCGATTCAACCGGCGTCGGGTAGAACGACGATGCATTGTTGACCAGCACATCGAGCCGTCCAAAGGCATCCAGTGCGGCATCAACGATCCGGACAGGTGCCTGGTTGTCCGCCAGTTCGGCCTGGATGAGGCTCGCCGAGCCGGCTCGATCGGCGTTCAGCCGGGCCACCAGGGCACGCGCCTCGGAGACCGAATTTCGGCAGTGGATCAGCACCTTTAGGCCACGGTGATGCAGCGCCTCGGCGATCACCGCGCCAATGCGCCGGGCCGCGCCCGTTACAATCACGGATTTGCCATCATGGTCTTGCGTCATTGTCCGATCCCTCACTGAAACTGCCGGAACCGCCGCCGGAACTGACGGCACTGAGTCATCAATTGTGCGCCAGGATTGTCTCGGCGATCGAAGCCGGGGGGGCCATCTCCTTCCAGCGCTACATGGAAATGGCATTGTACGAGCCCGGGCTTGGCTATTACGTCAATGGCCTGCACCGCTTCGGCGCGAGCGGCGATTTTGTGACCGCACCGGAACAGGGTCGCTTGTTTGCGCAGGCGCTGGCGCGCAAGCTCGCGCCGGTCATTGATTCGCTCGATGCCGACTGGACGCTGATGGAGCTGGGGCCGGGCTCGGGGGCACTGGCACGCGAGCTGATCGTGCACCTGGAGTGCCCGCCGGCGCGCTACCTGCTGCTCGAACCGAGCGCCGCGCTGCGCCAGGTTCAGCAAGCCGAATTGGCGACCCTGCCGAAAGAACTGGCCGCGCGCTTCGAATGGCTGGACCAGCCGCCGGAGAAGGCGTTTTCGGGCGCGATCATCGCCAACGAGGTCATCGATGCATTGCCGGTCGAGCGCTTTCGCATCGCCGCCGGCGACGTCAAATCGATGACCGTCGATGTCGATCCGGCCAGCGGCCGGCTGGTCTGGGTCGAGGGTCCGGCCAGCGATCGCCTCCGGCGCGCAGTCCGGCACGTGTGCCAGGACCTGCCAGAAGCGCTGCCCGAAGGCTACACCAGCGAGATCTGCGTCGACCTGCCCGACTGGCTGCAAACGGTAACCGCAGCGATGGCCTGCGGGATGGCGCTGATGATCGATTACGGCTACCCGCGACGCGAGTATTATCACGCCCAGCGATCCGACGGCACACTGGTCTGCCATTATCGCCATCGCGCCCACTTCGACCCATTCGTATGGCCGGGCCTGACCGACCTTTCGGCGTTTGTCGACTTTACGACCGTGGCCGAGGCGGCTCGCACATGGGGTCTCGATGTGGCCGGCTTCACGACCCAGGCCGGATTTCTGCTGGAATCGGGCGTGCACAATGCAATCGAAAGCACCGCCGACGATCGCAAACGACTGCGCCTGGCCGGCGAATTCAAACGGCTGGTGCTGCCCGGCGAAATGGGCGACAAATTCAAACTCATGACCCTGGTCCGGAACCTGGACCCGGCGCTCGGCGAGTTCGAATTCGCCGATCAGCTTCACCGGCTTTAAAGCCGGGTTATACGGCGCTCGAGTGGGGTCGTTGTTATACGGCGCTCGAGTGGGGTCGTTTTTTCAGGCACTCGTGCTCGGGTTGTGCAGGACCAGGTCGTCGCGGTGGATTGCAGCACCACGGCCGCTATAGCCGAGAATGCTCAAAAACCGGTCGCTTCGAATGCCCTTGACGCGGTCGAGATCGGTTGAATCATAGCCGCTAAGGCCCTGGCCGATCGGGCCGTTTGGACCGATCAGCTCAACCAGTGCGCCGCGCTGGAAGCGGCCCTCGACGCCGGTTATGCCAATGGCAAGCAGGCTTGCGCCCTGCTCCAGCGCACGGCAGGCACCCGCATCCAGGCGCAACACGCCTTCGTGCTGCTGCAACGAACGCAGCCACTGTTTGCGTCGCACGGCCGGCTGCGATACTGCCTGAAACACCGTGCCACGACCGCCCTCAAGATAGCGCTCAATCGGGTTGCTGTCGCCGAGGCCGCTGGTCAGCAGCACCGGGCAGCCGGCTGCGGTCGCGATGCGCGCGGCGGCCAGCTTGCTGACCATGCCGCCGGTACCGAAACCCGTGCTACCGGCGCTGCCGGCCAGCCGCTCGATATCGGCATCAATCACCTCGACGGTCGGAATCAATTTTGCAGCAGGCGATGTTTCCGGGTCTGCATCGTACAAGCCGTCGACGTCGCTGAGCAGCATAAGCATTTCGGCTCCGACCAGTTGGGCCACGCGCGCGGCCAAGCGGTCGTTGTCGCCAAAACGGATTTCGCCAGTGGCCACGGTATCGTTTTCGTTGATGATCGGCACCACATTTCGGGCCAGCAGGGTTTCGATCGTGTCGCGCGCGTTCAGATAACGGGCCCGATCCTCGAGGTCGCCCAGCGTGAGCAGCACCTGGGCGGCAATGCGCCGATGCGCGGCCCACGACTGCGCCCAGCACTGGGCCAGCTGAATCTGGCCCACCGCCGCAGTTGCCTGGGCTTCGGCCAGGCTGGTCGGGCGCGCCAGCAGGCCGAGCGTCATGCGGCCCAGGGCGATGGCGCCGGAAGATACCACCACCAC